>JAPORL010000149.1 GCA_026712605.1 Pseudobdellovibrionaceae bacterium
CTTTTTTGGAAGGGGACAAAACTTCAAGAACAAACTCTAAATCTTTGGAGCTTAAGCTTAAAAATTTTGCTAATTGTCCTCCTCCTAAAATGCCAATAGATTTCAATTGTCCTCAGCTTGTAATAGTATGTCTAATTGATTTTTTCTATCTAAATCTAGCATATCAGAACAGCCACCAATTAAATGGTTATTGATAAAAATTTGCGGAACAGTTTTCATATTAGTTTTATTGATTAAAGCCTTTAGCTCTTCTGGCTTATCATCTAAAATAAATTCTTCAAATAATACTCCTTTTTCCTCTAAAATTTGTTTTGCCAGATCACAGGCTGGACAGCTTGTTTTTGTATAGATTTTTACAGTTGCCATTTTAAACTCCTTTAAGCTTTAAAAAACTAAACTTATTGATTTTAAGTGAAAAGTCAAACAGGGTTTTTTCTTTGTTTCAAAGGGACAGTTTTACCAAAACCCAACAAGACTAGACCCACGACAGCCGCGGCAAAAGAAGCAAAAATAATGCTTATTTTAGCAAAAGAGTAGGCAGGATGATCTGTACCTAAACCTAAATTGAGAATAAATAAAGACATAGTAAAGCCAATACCGGCTAAAAAGCTAACAGCAGTAATTTGTATCCAAGAGATATCTTCGGGTTTTTGAGAAAGTTTTGTAAAGCATGCAAAGTAAGAAAATAAAGTAATGCCGAGAGGTTTCCCTACAAATAAACCCAGTATGATTCCTAAGGATACAGGAGCCTGAATCCAATCTATAAATACAACACCTTTGATAAGTATGCCAGCATTGGCGAAAGCAAAAAGAGGCATAATTATATAACTTACATAGGGATGATAAAGAGAAATGAGTCTTTGAAGAATAGATTTTGTATCTTCAACCATGCCTTTTAAATTTTTTAATTCAGATAGTGAAGTTTCTTCTTTTTTTGAAAATACTTTTTTAACAGAGTCTAAGGCTTGTTTTTCACTCCATCTGCTTTTCCCGGGTATAAGCGCTCCTAAAATCACTCCGCTTAAAGTGGCATGTATTCCGCTATTATAAAGACAAGTCCATAAAGCAAGAGCTAGAAAACTTAATAACAATTTGTTATTAAGATGGAGTTTAAAGTATAGAAAAATAGAAAAAGATAAAATGAGAACCAAAGCTAAAAAAGGGCCTGAAGTGGAATCACTATAAAAAAGCGCAATAACTAAAACAGCAATAATATCATCAATAATAGCAATGGAAAGTAAAAAAATTTTTAAAGAAAAGGGAACCTTATGAGATAATAAGCTTAAAACTCCTACAGCAAAAGCAATATCTGTAGCCATAGGTATTCCCCAGCCTTTTTCGGTAGTTAAACCTTGGTTAAAAAAATAAAAAATAAGAGCAGGAACTAAACTCCCACCAATAGCGGCTATCAAGGGCAAAGAGGCTTTTTTAGGAGAAGAAAGCTCGCCCTCTACCAATTCTCTTTTTATTTCCATTCCTACAACAAAAAAGAATAAAGACATTAAGCCTTCATTTATAATATAGTGAAAATTTGCTTTTATTGAGTAGCTTCCTAGGTTAAGGGATAAGGGGTAATGAACGATTGTTTTATAAAGCTCTTGCCACTGAGTTGAGTTGGCCATATAGAGAGCTAAACCAGCGCAAAATAGCAAAATTAAACTGCTAGAAGCTTCTGTAGAGGAAAAATTTTTTAAAATATTTTTTAAGAAACTAAATTTATTTTTGGAGCTTGCCATAAGACTATCAGATTTTTTTAAGTTTGATTTAATGTGCTTTTTGTTAGTCTAACTTTTTTATTTAATAATACAAGTTAATTTTCAAGCCTGTATTTAAATGTAGATTTTGATCGGCATACTCTGGATGTTCTTTTATTTTGTGCCATGCGTAGATGCTCATAAAAGGTTCTAAGCTTAAGTATTTATTAACAGATAGACTCAAACTGGCTCTTAGCCAAGCTCCCATAAGTATAGAAGGAGTAAATCCAAAAGTGAGTGAGCCGAGTATATTTTTGTTTGAATAATTCTTTGAAGAATTTAATTTTAAAAAAGGAGATATAAATGTTTGTTTTGTATTTTGAATTTTAGCTCCAATTTCAAATAAACCAAAATTTCGCGCTAGCTCCAGAGCTGAAAAAAACTCTTGAGTTTGTCCATCTTCCCAATCTGTCAAAGAGAAGGGCTTTTTTATATTTGACTTTTTAAGGCTATAAAAACTATAGCCATTGACTAAGGATAAAGACCATTTTCTTAAAAACACTTTTCTACTTTTTTTTGTTTGTGCTTCAGCTATATTAAAAGGGCTTAAAACTACAAATATAAGAAAAAATAAAAACAGTTTCTTCATGATTTTTTATCTTAGATAGATTTTTTTAGTTAGTAAAGCTTATTTGAAGAAGCCAGTCTTTCAGCTTAAAAAGATTTTTATATAACATCTAAAAAACAGTTTATTTTAAAGTTTGTATGAAAAGCTTGTAAGATATAAAGCTAAAATCTAAGACATAGATTTTGCCACAAAGCAACCTGTGGTTGCTTTGTTGTCAAATCCGAACTCGTTTTTAGCTTTAAAGACAATACTAAATAAGGTATATAATTCTCTTATTTATCAAGTATATCTTGATAATATTTTTTTCTTCATTTAGTTTAGTGTGACCAATAAAAAGAGGGGGGGGATTTATTAAGTGAATAATAAAAATATAACAGTTCTTTTAACAGAAAATATTCATAAACAAGCAGAAATTGTTTTAAAAGAACTGGACTTCAAAATTAAAAGGCTAAATAAGGCTCCAAGTGAAAAGGAGTTAGTAACTAATTTAAAACAAGTTAATGTTTTGTGTTCTCGGTCCAGAACTCATATTAATAAAAATGTTTTATTAAAATCTAATTTGAATTGTATAGGAGTTTTTTGTATTGGGGTTAGTCAAGTGGATTTAAAAACAGCTTGTGAAAAAGGAGTTCCAGTTTTTAATGCCCCTTATGGAAATACAAGAAGTGTTGCTGAAATGGTAATAGGTCTTTTAGTGGCCTTATCTCGTTCTCTTTTTGATCACTCTCAAAATTTGCATAAAGGAATTTGGAGCAAATCAGCTGAAGGCTGTTTTGAGTTAAGGGGAAAAACTTTAGGTATTATCGGTTATGGAAATATTGGAAGCCAAGTTAGTGTTTTAGCTGAAGCTTTTGGAATGAAAACGCTTTATTATGATATTGTTAGCAAACTTCCAATAGGAAACGCAAAACCTTCTTTTAATCTTAAAAACTTACTTAAAAATTCTGATTTTGTTACACTTCATGTCCCAGACACCCCTCAAACTAAAAAACTTATTAGAAAAAAAGAAATTTCTTGGATGAAGAAGGGAGCTTATTTAATCAACACCAGTCGTGGAACAGTTGTTGATATTTTGGCTTTAAAACAAGCTTTAAAAACAAAATATCTAGCAGGAGCCGCTATGGATGTTTTTCCTATAGAGCCTAAAAGTAATCAAGAAGAATTTAGGTCTCCTTTGCAAAACATGGAATCAACCATTTTAACACCTCATGTTGGAGGGAGTACAGAAGAGGCTCAGCTTTCTATTGTCTTTGAAGTTTGTAAAAGCCTTAAGAGGTTTTTAAAAACAGGCTCTATACAAAATTCAGTTAATTTTCCTGATCTTTTAGTGCCTGCCATTGAGCCGAAAGTAACAAGAGTTATTAATATTCATAAAAATCAACCCGGGGTTTTAACTGAAATTAATAAGTTAGTTTCTCGATCTGGAGTTAATATTAACAGTCAGTATTTAGCAACTAATGAGAAAGTAGGTTATTTGATTATGGATTTAGAAAAAAAGAATGTCCAAAAACTAGCAGAAAAAATGTCTAAATTAGAAGTTTCTATTAAAACTCGTGTTATTGTTTAAAAGAAAAATTTTTCTATAAATTTATAATGTAAAATGGAAAATTTAAGTTTTAATATTGCAACTAAAAATGGCACAGGAAGTTTATCTGCCAATCAGCTTTTAACAAAAATTCTTTTTCGCGCCGGTTGGGCTGTAGGCTCTTATAATTTTTTTCCTTCTAATATTGCTGGTTTGCCTTGCCTTTATAATTTAAGATTAAACTCTAAAGGCTATACAGGTTTTACAAGTCCTGTAGATGTTTTAATTACTTTAAATCCTAAAACTTTAGAAGATGATCTAAAAGAATTAAAAAGTGGAGGGCTTTTAGTATCAGATGAAAAAGATAAGTTTTATGTTGAAGCTTTAGGGGATATAAAAGCTACTCACTGGAGTCTGCCTATCACAAACTCTTTAAGGGAAGTTAGGGATATTTCTCCTAAGCAAAGAATTTTATTTAAGAACATGATCTATGTAGGACTTATTTGTGAATGGCTTAAAGTGGAAAAAAATTTGATTAAAAAAACAGTAACAGATTTTTTTTCTAATGAACAAGAGATTGTAGAAAAAAATTTGGAAGTATTTGAGCTGGCTTATAAGCTAGCTATTGATTATAAATTTCCTTTTAAAATTCTTAACAAGATTAAAAATAAAAAAGAAATTTTAATAGATGGTAATACAAGCTCCGCTCTAGGAGCTTTATCTGCTGGTTGTCAATTTGTATCTTGGTATCCTATCACTCCTGCTTCTAGTTTAGCGGAAAGTTTTGAGAAAATTGCCAATAAGTATTACACAGATTCTAAAGGGAAAAGAAAATTTGTAATTTTGCAATCAGAAGATGAGTTAGCATCTATTTCTCAAGTGATAGGAGCTGGTTGGGCGGGAATTCGGGCTATGACAGTGACTTCAGGCCCTGGATTATCTTTAATGGCAGAGGGGGCTGGTTTAAGTTATTTTTCAGAGATACCAGCGGTTTTATACAATGTTCAGCGAGCGGGTCCTTCTACAGGCTTGCCAACACGAACTCAACAAGGAGATCTTTTATCTTCTTGTTTTCTCTCTCATGGAGGTTGTAAGCATCTAGTTCTTTTTCCTGCTAATCCGAAGGAAGCTTTTGATTTGACAGCCCAAGCTTTTGATTTAGCGGAAGAGTTACAAACTCTTGTCATTGTTTTAAGTGATTTAGATTTAGGGATGAATTTAAAGATGAGCGATTCCTTTCAGATCAGTAAAAATCCTTTAAAAAGAGGAAAGGTACTAAAAGAAAGTGATTTTAAAAAAGCCGACTTTTTGGCTTATAAGGATGAGGGGGATGGAATTTCTTACCGAACTTTACCTGGGATAAAGCATCCTAAAGGGGCTTACTTAAATAGAGGATCTGGGCATAATGAGCGAGCAGAATATTCTGAAAGACATCAAGATTACAGTTGGAAGCTTGAAAAACTCAATAGAAAGTGGGAAACAGCTAAAAAGAAAATGCCTTTTTCAGTGATAGAAACTTCAATTAAAAGCAAACTGGCTTTTGTTACTTTTGGTCCTAACACAGATAGCTTAAAAGAGTTAAGAGATTATTTATTAGAGGAAAAAAATATTTTTAGTAATTTTTTAAGAGTTCGCTCTTTCCCTTTCCCTCAAGATGTAGAAAGTTTTTTGAATAAGCAAGAAGAGATTTTTGTTGTAGAGCAAAATAAGGATGCTCAACTAAAGAGGCTTTTGAGTGAGGAGTTTCCCAAACACAGCGCTAAAATGAAATCTATCTTACAGTATGACGGGAGACCTCTTATGTTTTCTCATCTTGAAAAACAATTTAAAAAGATATATTTTGATAAAGATTAAATAGTGAAAAGTATAAAAATGAAAACAGTTACAAAAAAAGTTTTTGAAAAAAGTGATTATCAAGGCGCCAGTCCTTCAACTCTTTGTGTAGGTTGCGGGCATGATCAAGTTAGTAAACATATTATTCAAGCTTGTTATCAATCAGAAGTTAATCCTTTTTCTATAGCTAAAGTGTCTGGTATAGGCTGTTCTTCTAAAACTCCTAATTATTTTTTAAAACAATCTCGCGGACTTAATGGCATTCATGGCCGTATGGCAAGTCTAGCAACGGGAGTTAAAATTGCTAATAGAAAACTAAAAGTGTTAGGAGTTTCTGGAGATGGAGATACGGGAAGTATTGGTTTAGGCTCTTTTTTACATACGGTGAGAAAAAATGTTCCCATGATATATATTGTAGAAAATAACGGTGTTTATGGTCTTACAAAAGGACAATTTTCAGTGACAGCTCAAAAAGACAGTATTCTTAAAAAGAGAAATAAAAATCCTTTTTATCAGATGGATTTATGCCGAATAGCTTTATCTGCCGGTTGTGGTTTTGTAGCCCGCTCTTTTAGTGGTGATAGCACACAGCTTACAAAGCTTTTAAAACTGGCTCTAAAATATGAAGGTTTTTCTTTTATTGATGTTATATCTCCTTGTGTTGCTTATGGAAATGAAGAAGATTTCTCTCATAGTTTTAGCTATCTTAAGGAAAATAGAATTTCTTTAAACGAACTAGATATCATTATGGAAACTTCAGTAAGAGAGGAAAATATTGAAGAAGGAAAGATAACAAATATTTCTTTACCAAATGGAGAGATTTTAGCTTTAAAAAAGTTAAAAAATCATGATCCCACTAAAAAAAAGCAAGCAGAAAAAGTTTTAGACGAAAATTTAGAAAAAAGTCACATAGCAACAGGACTTATTTATTATAATAATCAAGATAATTTTTTGAATAAGCTGAATCTAAGTGATAAAGCTTTCGTGGAAATAGAAAACTTGAGAATTTCTCCAAAAGTTTTATCGGCTGTTTTAGATAATTATCGTTAGAAATTTTAATAAAGTTAGCTATAAAGTATATTTGCTAATAGGGGCTAAAGTTAAAAAGAATAGGAAGCTCTTAAAGTAAAAAACCATTTGTGAAGACCAAAACTAACAGCTTGAGATGATCTAATTTTTTCGTCATGGGGATTATACAGCTTAATTAAATCTTTCCATTTGATTGAAAGTGTTAGATACATTCTTTGATCTAATTTCCATGAGGAGCTCAATCCTAAAGCCATTTCTTGATAACGACTGCCACATAAAATAACACTACCCAAATTATTTTTAGGACAATTTTTATTTACTATAGCTGATAAGTCTTCTTCATGCTCTTTAGAGGTATCTCTGAAGTAGCCATGAGTTTTTTTTGTGTTTTCTTTTATTTCTTGTAAAAGCCAGTAAGTGTTTTCTGTATTTATTACTATATTATAATTTAAGTAAAAACTGATATTCGTTGGGAGATAATTGTTAAAGTGTTGTTTAAATATTAAGCTTAGTGTTTGACTGCTGTCAAAAGGGTTATTGTAGGCCTGTCCTTTTTCTCCAATTCTAGTGTTAGTAAAATGATTATAAGCTAAGCTATGATTAGATGATAGCATCCAGCTCCAGTCCTTTTGTTTTTTTATAAAATAGAGATTGTTAATAGAACCATTAAAGCTTGATTTTAAAGTAGAGTCTTTTGCTTTTTTAGATAAAGGAAAAACAGTTGCAAAAGTGAAAAAACTAAAAAAAATGTTTTTATTATAAAATGGCGCTGTCAATCCTCCTATCAAATCTCCCAAACCACATTTTATATAATTTGTTAAGTTATCATAGCCTGCTATTTTATAACAACGGCCTCCACTAAAATTACTAAGAAAAGAGCTGGCCAAAAAAAGCTCAGCTGATTTTAAAAAAGAGAAATTAAAATACTTTTTTTTGTTTTGAGCCATAGAGTAATATATAGTGAAGTCCAACTTATAATATAAATTAGACCCATCAC
>JAPORL010000015.1 GCA_026712605.1 Pseudobdellovibrionaceae bacterium
GCAAAACGCATGTCCCGAGTTTTTAGCTTTGTATCTTACAAGCTTTTCATACAAAACTTAAAAAACAAGTCTATAATTCCCTTTTTTTATAAAAAAGTTTAAATTTTTCCCATAAATTTCCGATAACTTCAGTATGAAAAAAATAATTTTAATTGCTGTTTTAAGTGTCTCCAATTTAGCGATTTTAGGATTGATTTTTCACAATTACTCTTCTAGCCGATCTCAAATCAGTTTTTTCTCCGTTTCAGAGGGACGAGAAGACTTAGAAAGAAAAATTGAGCAAGAATGCCAAAGTGATTTGGAAGCTGTTTTAAAAGCGGATCAAAGAAGCTTTATCTGCTCAGTGAGTTTACAAAAAAAACATAAAGGAGTTCCTTATACTTTTAAAACTCGTTTTAAAGTCTCTAAAAGAGATGGTAAAATCAAAATTCAAGAAATTTCTGGACAATTAAGGGATACAAAAGAACATATCACAGAAGCTGAATTCTGTGGTAATTGCACTTCAGATAAAGAGCTAGAAGATTCCGCCACACAAAGCATCACTGAACTCATGAAAGAAGTTTTAATCATTGCGGCAGAAGTTCATGATACAGCTCAAGATTCTGTAGAAAAAGCTTATGAAAACTATGAAGAAAAAGATAATGAAAGAAAGCTCGCCCTTATTAAAGAAAGTAATTGTGAAGGAGTTTGGAATTTAGAACTAGAAGAATTTGAAGAATTCACAGAAACTGAAGATAAATTAAATTGCCGGCTCAAACAAATTTCTAATTTAAACAGCCCTTTAGAAGTAGAAAGCTTTTATCATGATAACATGAAAAAAGAGCTTTGGCATATGGCTCTTTCTAATAATGAATATCTTTTAGAAAATAACTTGTTAAATCAATTTAAAGATCCTTACCGGAACTCTTTATCTATACGCTCTTCGATTGCTTTATTGGAAAATTACCAAAGATGGAAAGAAGATTTTGACATTCTAGAATCTTTAGACAAAAAAACTAACTTCTTAAGATCTATTTCTGAAGATATCAGATTAACTAAAGCTTTTATGACAGAAGAACAAGCCCAACAAGACATCTATTACCTTAATAAAGCTTTTGATGGCTTACTATATCAATCTAATCAAAATCCGCAAAATTTGACTCCAACCTCTATCCAGCTCCCTATAGATTATGGGGCCGTCAGTGAAGAGGTTAAAAAACTTTATGAGTAAAAGAAGACCGCCGCCCCCAAGATGTAAAACATGTTGTAAGCTCTGAGATGATGCCCTAAGAATTCAGAAGCTGGCGGCGGTCTGTGCCATTAAAGACAGATAAAGTTTTTTAGAGCTATATAAAGCTCCTGCAGTTAAAGAAAAAAATAAATTTTCGTCCCATTGATACCTTGTATTTAAATCCCACTCATAACTAAGCTTTTTATCCTGCAAACTTCCTGCTAATAAAAAAAGTGGTTCCACTTGCCAGTTTCCATCTAAAAAGGAAAATATAAGCCTAGGTGAGAAATAAAGTCCTTCTTTAACCTGAGCTGTTGCAATTTTATAAGGATATTTATCTAAGCTTTGTTTCTCATCTATAAAGCGATTCCAAAATATAAGAGCCAGATCATAATTGGGATGAAAAACGATATCTCCACTTAGTCCTCCTGTTTTTAGCTCTAAAATTATAGGAATGGGAGTAGCTAAGCTCATTTTCCCCTCTAAGGCTAAAGAAAAGTGCAAACCGGTTTTAAAAAGATAAGAAGCGCTTGTTTTTAAATCCCAATTAGAATCTTTATAGTGCCCAAAAAATTCTAGAAAATCGTCTTTTTTAAAATGATGTTGATACAAAGCAGAAATTTTCCAGTTTTTTTGGGAAAGACCAGTTTGAAGAGCTAAAAAAACCTCTCCCTTTAAGGAAGGTCTTACATCATGAAGAAGGCTCGGTTGCAAATAAAAAGAATTATACTCTAAATGAACTGACAATTGATTGTATAAACTCATCCAATGCTCAAAGGGATTATTTGAAGCCGAATAAGTTGTCCCTAATCCAAAGTGATAAGGAGCCCTTCCTAAGCGAATTTTAAAAAATTCTTCTTCGTAGTCTGCATAAAACTGACTAGGAATAATAAAAGCTAAAGGGAAGTCTGATTGTCGTTTTTTTCCCTCTTCCTGATATAAAAAAACATAGCCTGTTTGTCTGTAAGCTTTTTCTAAAAAATCAAAATTTTCAAGCCAATTTTTCTGTTTAAAAAGTGGGAAAAGATCTATGCGGGACTTAAAACTCAAATTATCAGTAACAAAAATATTAGAGTTTAAAACAAAATGAATCTCTCCATAGTAACTGTTTTCATGTTGATAATAAGAATCAAGTCTTGTCCAACCAGACCAATCAATATTAACTGCCGATAAAATAGGACTGTAAAACAAATTAAAAATTAAAAATAATAAAAATTTTTTAAAGGGCTTCATCTTTTTTAATAGTATCAGAATCTATTTTTTTTTGTCAAGATAAGCTATGTTGCCATACATCAATAGCTATTTAAAATGTTTTTTTTCATACTTAAATTCTGTTACTTATATAAGCAAAATATTAAGATCAAAGACTCTGTGAAAAGATTACAAAGACTTAAATTCTGCTATTGACTTAAATTATAGATAGAAATTAATATGCTCAAAATGAAATTACTTGTATTTTTATCTCTTTTTCTTATTCCTCCTATTTATGCTAATGAAGATCTTATCGGAGAGTGGATATCAACTGAAGTTAATTTCCCGCCGCTTTCTTGGTATGATAGAATTAGTCTAAAACATGAACTAAAAGAGACTCAAATTAATTTTAAAGAGGATCAAATATTAATACAAAAGTCTCTCATGGAAAATCTTTTGGAAACTTGTTTGGTGGAAATAGTATCTCCTTACCTTATATATAACCATGGCAAAAGAAAATTTATGCGAATCCATTATAAACCTAAAGAAAAGCTTTCCATTACAGCCCACTGTTCAACAGCTTTAGGTACAGATACATATGCTAATAAAGAACTGGAAACAGAATTAAAAGAAGAAACTTATATAGGTTATAATGATGTGGAAATTGAATTAGGTGCTAACAGCTTAAGGGTTTTTTATATACGTGGAAAACCTTACTATTTCGTCAGTTTTACAAAAGAAGAAGTATTATAATCAAAATGAAATTACTTGTATTTTTATCTCTTTTTCTTATTTCTCCCATTTATGCTACTGAGGATATTATCGGAGAGTGGGTATCAACTGAAGTTAAGTTCCCGTACTCTTGGTTTGATAAAATTAGACTGAGATATGAAACAAAAGAGATTCAATATAATTTTAAAGAGGATCAAATATTAATACAAAAGTCTCTCATAGAAAATCTTTTGGAAATTTGTTTATTGGAAATAGTATCTCCTTATTATATATATAACTTTGGAAAAAGAAGTTTTCTGCTCATCAATGTTGAAAATGAAGAAAAGGTTTCCTTCACAACTAACTGTTCAACAGTTTTAAGTACAGATACATATCGTAATAAAGAACTGGAAGCAAAGTTAAAAAAGGAACTTCATCGATATTTTAATTTTGGTATGGACTTTTACTTAGATGCTAACAGCTTAACTGTTCAATCTGGTGACTCTTTCGCCAGTTTTACAAGAAAAGAAGTATTATAATCAAAATGAAATTACTTGTATTTTTATCTCTTTTTCTTATTCATCCTACTTATGCTAATGAAGATCTTATCGGAGAGTGGGAATTAACTGAAAACACTTCACCTGAACCCCCATGGTACGATAAGCTTATATTAGTGCCAGAGATTAAAGAGATTAAAATGAAATTAGAGGATCAAACATTAATAGAAAATATTAATTTAGAAACTCTTTTTGGCTCTTGTTCTTTAGAAATAGTATCTCCTTATGCTATAGTAAATAACAATACTCTTAGAGCCTATTTTGAGTCTGAAGAAAGTTTTTCTGTAGAAGTGAATTGTTTGGAAAATTCTAAAGGGTTTTTATTTTTAAGCTATAAAGAAAATTTTACCAGTTTATTAGAAAACCACTTAGCAGAAACTTTAATAAATGATAGAAAAGACAATCAATACAAAGATAGATTTTTTACAATAAATGGTGATGAATTACTTTTACACTATAGTAATATTCCCAATGAAATTAATAATATTCCTCCTTTTTTATTCAAATTTAAAAGCGTTGAAAGTTTTTAATTTAAATCACTTTTTGCTATTTTTTTACAAACAAACGAGATTTTTTTCTAAAACTTTCTTCTAAAAAACGATTGTAAAGGATATCCCATTCAGAAGATCCTGGACGAATGCCTCTTTTTATAGATTGAATTTTTTTCAAAACCTTTTGCTCCATTTCCTCCCATTCCTGAACAAAAAAAGAAATAGATCCTTTAATGTGTTCAAATAAAATCTCTTTAGAAGGGGACTTAACTAAGCTTTTATTCAATAAAAGATCTGTTAATTTATGAGAGATATAACTTTGTCTATCTGCTGAAAATTTCATAAAATTCTTTTTTTAAAAAGTTTTTAATTTTTATTCAAACTTCTTATAAAATAATGCCTTTTTTTTTAGCTAATTGCTGTTTTAACATAGGAAAAATTTGTTGCCGATCAAAACTTTGTCCCTGCTTTTCTAGGTCTTCCATCATTTTATAAACCTCTTTTATGAGATTTTTCTCCTGAGTAAAATTCTCATGAATTTCTTTTTCCACTTCTTTGCGAATATTTTCTTCTTCTTCATTTAATTTAAAGCGAGAATCTTCACAAAGCCTATTAATAACTAGTTCAGAAATTCTCAAAGCCACTAACTCATTCCAATTCACAAATCAAGTATCTTATATTTTAACTTTCCTTGTCAATGGATAAAGCTGTGGATAACAAAGTGTAAATCTTTTTTTATAAAAAAGCTTTTGAAGATTTTTTGAAAAGTTTTAAATTATTTTACTATGTCTTTACACACTAAAAGCTATTCTAAAAATACTCTTAAAGAGGCTTTTAATTGGTTAGATAAACAAGAGCATAACTGGTCTAAATATATAAAAGATAGCAATATTGCAATCCAAATGTATATGAAGTCTCAAAAAGAAAAGGAAAAGAAAAAAACTAACTTTCAAAAAGAGTTACAAGGCTTTTTAAAGGAAAATATAGGAGCTATTTCAACAGATTTTAATAATCAGCCCCCTGCAAATAAACTGAGAGCTCCTTTTGAAAAAAATATCCCTTCTTTTTTAGAAAATAAAGATTTACAAAACAAGGCTTTCACTTTAGATGAAAAAAGCTTACAGGCTTTAGAGAAAACAAAAAAAGAATTAAATATAAGCTGTAATAAAGAGGCTTTAAAAATTCTTATTCAGCTAGGACAAAAAAGTTTAAATCGCCTTTAAGCAATCGCTTTTTGTTTTTTATCTTTTTTCTTGTTTTTATAGTTGTATTTTGGCAAACCCTTTTTTTGAATCACCTCTTTAGTAATCAAGCAATTTTTTATATTTTCTCGAGAAGGAACCTCATACATTATCTCCAGCATACTGTCTTCTAAAACTTTTCTCAAACCTCTTGCTCCTGTCTTATTTAAAAGGGCCACTTCAGCCACTTGATCTATAGCAGAATCATCAAACTCAAGATTAACTCCATTATAACTAAATAATTTTTGATACTGCTTAATTAAGGCATTCTTAGGTTCTGTTAAAATTCGGACAAGAGCTTTTTTATCCAAAGAATCTAAAATGGAAATACCCGGCAAGCGACCAATAAACTCCGGTATTAAGCCATATTGAATTAAATCCGAAGGCTCTAGCTTAGATAGAGTTTCCATTCTATCTATTTCTTCTTGGGTTTTGACTTCAGCAGAAAAACCAAGTGCGCGATTGGATATACGGTTTTGAACAATTTTTTCCAAACCAACAAAAGCCCCGCCCACAATAAATAAAATATTAGAAGTGTCTACAGAAATAAGCTCTTGTTGAGGGTGTTTTCTTCCCCCTTTAGGAGGGACATTAGATATTGAGCCTTCTAAAATCTTTAAAAGCGCTTGTTGAACTCCCTCACCACTCACATCTCTTGTAATAGAAACATTTTCTCCTTTACAGGTGATCTTATCAATCTCATCAATATAGATGACTCCCCTTTCGGCTTTTTTAACATCATAATCTGCGGATTGAAGCAGACCTAAAAGAATATTTTCAACATCTTCCCCCACATAACCCGCTTCTGTCAGAGTGGTTGCATCCGCTACAGAAAAAGGCACATTTAAAATTCGCGCAATAGTTTGAGCTAGTAAAGTTTTTCCTGAACCTGTAGGACCTATAAGTAAAAGATTACTTTTTGCAAGCTCTACTCCATCTTTTTCAGTAGAAGACATATTGACTCTTTTATAATGATTATGAACGGCGACAGCCATTGATTTTTTAGCTTGATCTTGTCCAATGATATATTCATCTAAACTTTTCTTAATTTCAGCGGGTGTTGATACTTTAAGCTTTTTATTTTCTGTGAAAACTTCTTTTTTATTTTCTTCGGTTAAAATTTCATTACATAAATCAATACATTCATTACAAATATAAACCTGAGGGCCTGAAATCAGTTTAGAAACTTCTTTTTGGCTTTTGCCACAAAAACTGCAATTACTGATTGCCATGATTTCTCCTTAAAATACTTAAATTAATTATTATTAATCTGAAAATCAAATCCTATTCAGTTAATCTTTACTTTCTTTATTTTTTTTTCTATTTTCCACAATGGAATCCACTAAAGAAAGCTTTTGAGCCTCTTTAGCACTCATATAACGATCTCTATCCATCATTTTTGTTAAAGTCTGTTTATCTAGACCTGTATGCTTGGAGTAAATTTGTGTGAGCTGATTTTTTGTATAAGACATCTCTTTAGCCTGAATTTCAATATCACTGACTTGCCCAGAGATTCCTGAACCGGCAACTAAAGGCTGATGAACCATCACTCGGGCATTGGGTAAAATATATCGTTTATTTTTAGTTCCCGCGCTTAAAAGTAAGGAGCCCATACTGGCCGCTAATCCAATACAATAAGTGGACACATCGGGTCTAACAAATTGCATAATATCATAAATAGCCAGACCAGCATGCACAGATCCTCCTGGAGAATTGATATACAAATGAATATCTTGAGAAGAATCTTGCATTTCTAAAAAAAACATCTGAGCAATAACACTATTAGCAACATTATCATCAATAGCTGTCCCCAGCATAACAATTCTATCTTTTAAAAGCCTTGAATAAATGTCATAACTTCTTTCACCTCGGGGGGTTTGCTCAATAACAATAGGCACTAAACTCAATCTAAACTCCTTATCTTTTTCGCTAAACCTATCGGTTTTTGATCAAAAAAACTGAAATTTTTAATCCTCTTCTTGCTCTTTAACTTTAAAAAGCTTTAATTGTTTTATGTCCATTAAGATTATTGCTATCAATAAAAAAGCCTCTTTTCAGTATGAATTAAAGGAAAAGTTTCAAGCTGGGCTAGTTCTTTTAGGAAGTGAGGTCAAATCTTTAAGAAAAGGATCCTGCCAACTAAAGGATTCTTATATTTTCTTTATAAGACAGGAAGCTTTCTTACAAAAAGCCCATATAAGCCCCTATAAAAAAGCGCTCAATGGCGGTCATAATCCAGAAAGAAAACGAAAACTGCTTTTAAACAAAAAAGAGCTTAACAG
>JAPORL010000068.1 GCA_026712605.1 Pseudobdellovibrionaceae bacterium
TTGTTGTCAAATCCGAACTCGTTTTGAGCTTTCTATCTTACAAGCTTTTATCAAGAAATTAAACAGGAATAAATAAGAATCAAGAACTCGGACATGCGTTTTGCCACAAAGCGACTTTCAGTCGCGTTGTTGTCAAATCCGAACTCGTTTTGAGCTTTATATCTTACAAGCTTTTATCAAGAAATTTAAACATGTAGTTTTTTTAGAATGTCTTTTTTGTTTAGCTTAGGGTTTTCTATCTGGCAAATAAAGGCTTTTTTAAGTATTTTAGAAAAGTTTTGTTTTTTTAAACTGGGACAAAGCTTTAAAAGATCGGCTCCTTTAAGTAAAGGCTCAGGGAGTTTATTGTTTATTTCTCTTTTTTCAAATTCTTTTAAAATGAACTTTAAGTTTTGGATTATTTTTTTTGAATTCTTATTTTTTAAAATATCTGATTGTAAAAATTGAAATGTCAGTTCATAAATCAAGCTTTTCTCCCTGTTTAAAGCCATAAGCTTATCTGTAAAACTTTTGTTTAAATCAATAAGTGTTTGAATTGATTTTAAATAAGATAAAGATTGTTTTATGATAGATTTTTTTATAGGATAGTTTGTTAGAAAATCAGAAAAACTTTTCCTATTAGAGTGAAAAAAAGGAAGACCTATAAAAACCCAAAATAAATCAGGATGAGAGAAAAAAGAAAACTTTTTTTCCCAAAAATTAAAATATTTTTTTTCTATCTTTAACTCAGGAAATATATATTGAAAAAAACCATAATTATTTAGCTCTTTTAAGATTGTATCTATTTTTCCTGCAGAAAACATAAGCATTAATTCTTTTAAAATTCTTTCTTTGGATATTTTTTTTATATTTTTATTTAATTTTAGAAAAGCTTTTATAATTTCTTTATCTAATCTGAAATTGAGTTGCTGGGCTAAACGCAAAGCTCTTAACATTCTCAAATGATCTTCTTTAAATCTTTTTTCTGCTTTTCCCACTGTTTTTATTTTTTTGTTTTTTAAATCTTTAAATCCATTAAATAAATCTATAACTTGATCTGTTTTTAGATTGTAAAATAAAGCGTTAATTGTAAAATCTCTTCTTTGAGCGTCTTCTTTTAATGAGCTGTATTTAACAGACTTAGGTCTTCTTCCATCTTTGTAATTAGATTCTTTTCTAAAAGTTGTGATTTCCAGTGTGTGTTTATTTTTTAACGCTATAAACACAGTTCCGTATTTTTTAAAGTTAGAATTAGATTTTGGAAAAATTTTAACAATTTGTTCTGGCTTAGCGGAAGTTGCCAAATCAATATCTGTAATAGCTTTATTTAAAAGAGCATTTCTAACAGCTCCTCCTACAATTACAACTTCAAAATCTTTTTCGGAGAGCTTTAAAATAATAGATTCTATCTCATTCCAATAAGGATGTTTTTTGAGGCTATTTTTAATAAAAGTTTGCATAGCTAAGTTAAAACTTAAAGATGATTTTAATATTTTTACAATAACATAAGATGATTTTTCTGTCTATGAGAATAAATTTAGACAGTTAGCTTTAGTAAGAAAAAATTTTATTGTTATAAATTGAATAGATGATGTGTTTTGAGATAGAAGAAAGTTTAAAGTTTTTAATTAAGGCTTTGGATTTTTTATAGTTGAATTTTAAAAGCTTTTATTCTAGTTTTTTTATACATTATAGCCCATGTGGCTCAGTGGTAGAGCACAACCTTGGTAAGGTTGGGGTCCTGAGTTCGATTCTCAGCATGGGCACCATTAACTTATAAAAGCTCTTAAATAGGCGTTCTTCCTAATAAACAACTTGTGTTCAAATCCGATGGTTTAAATTTTGTATAAAAAGCTTGTAAGATACAAAGCTAAAAACTCAGACATGCGTTTTGCCACAAAGCGACTGGTGGTCGCTATTCAGTTCAAATCCGAACTCGTTTTGAGCTTTGTATCTTACAAGCTTTTGATCAAGAAACTTAAAAATAAAGCCCTCCATGTTTTTATAGATGATCAAATGAGTCTATTGCTCAGATTAAAAAAATTTGATATATAGGATAGTAATGTCTTCTTATTCAGAAATTACAAAAAGAAGTTATCCTCGTTTTTCTGGAGTTCATACTTTTTTTCGCTTAAGATATCAAAAGCCAGAAAAAGTCAAATCTCATGTTTTATTATGTGGTATTCCTTTTGATGGAGGAACGACTTACCGCACAGGAGCAAGAATGGCTCCCAGCCGAGTGAGAGAAATTTCCGCTCTAGGAAGAGGTTATCACCCTCAATGGAATCAAGATGTATTTGAAACCCTTAAACCAGTAGATGTAGGAGATATTCCCACTAATCCTATTTCTATTAAAAAAACTTATGAATTGATAGAAAAACATATTTTTGATTTAGCTGAAAAAGATAAAAAAAAGATTTTATCTGTAGGTGGGGATCACTCAATCACTTTACCTATTTTAAGAGCTCTTTCTAAAATTCATGGACCTTTAAACCTCATTCACTTTGATGCCCATTTTGACACTTATCCCCAGGCTTATGGTATGGAGTATCATCATGGGACTTTTGTTCGTCATGCCGTTTTAGAAAAGTGTGTCAATAAGGTTTTTCAATTTGGTATTCGTGGGCCCTATGTTGTTAAGGAAGATATGGATTTTTGTAAAAAGCACAAAATACAAGTTTTTACAGTAGATGACATAAAAAATAAAGGTCTTAAAGTTTTGTCTGAACTTCCTGAATTGATAAAAGGCCCTTGTTATTTAAGTTTTGATGTGGATTGTTTAGACCCTGCCTATGCGCCGGGAACAGGAACTCCTGTTGTTGGCGGTTTAAATAGTTATGAAGTTCAACGGATATTAAGAAATTTAAAAATTGAAAATTTAATAGGAGGGGATGTTGTAGAAGTGAATCCTTCTTATGATCATGGGGATATTACAAGTTTAGTTGCTGTTTCTGTTCTTTTTGAGGTTTTAAACCTCATGGTTTAAATCTGAATTTGTTTTTAGTTTTTATATGAAAAGCTTGTAGGATATAAAATTCAAAAAATCGGACATGCGTTTTGCCACAAAGCGATCTTTGCTTGCTGTGTGTTGAAATCTTAACTCGTTTTAAGCGTTTTATCCTATAAGCTTTTTCTTTTTTTCAAAATCAACTAAAATAAGATAGGCCTGTAAAATGGCTTAAAAAGTCAGCTTTGAAAGGGGGGAGATAATGCATAAACATAAAAAAAAGACAGTCTAGGGGCTAGTTTTAAAAAAAGATAAAAAATATATTGTTATTTTTTTAATTTTTTTTAAACTCTATGATAGTGTTTAAAAAATCAGGAGGATTTATGTCATTTCTAAATAAAATTTTATTTGCTTTTTGTTTTGTAGCTATTATATCTTGCGCGCCTTCATCAGATAAAAGAAAATGGGGTCATAAAAAACAGACTTCAGCAGAAATGGTTAATATGATTTTATTTGATCTATTTTCTAGAACAATAGACGAGTATCAAGAAGTTATCAGAATATTAGAATCACAAAAAGATATTTATAATGAAATTATACATATATCCTATAAGATTAACAGCGTATATAATAAGATTGTAAAGAAACAACAGCTTGGTTTTGAATCTTTTAACGATTTAAAAAAAGAAGTTAATAAATTAGAAGAAGCCCTTTCAGATTATGAATTGTCAGTAGAAGTTTCTGATAGTTTGATATCTATAAAATCTAATGTACAATTGATGGAAAATTATTTGATGAATGGAGTAAAAAAGTCTGATGGGGAAGTTGTTGAAGCTTCTACTAGTCCGACAGTAGTTACTACTACACCAGATGGAGATCTTGAAGCTTCTACTAGTCCGACAGTAGTTACTACTACACCAGATGGAGATCTTGAAGCTTCTACTAGTCCGACAGTAGTTACTACTACACCAGATGGAGATCTTGAAGCTTCTACTAGTCCGACAGTAATTGTTACTACACCGGAGGGAGATGAAGTTGTTGAAGCTTCTAGCCCTACAGAAGTTATTACTACACCGGAAGAAGATGAAGAGTGAGAAGCAGGATAGCCTGTAAAAACCTAATAAAAAAAGTTAAATTTTTAGTTAGAAAATTTTGTAGGAATTGAAACTTAGTAATAAAGACAATTAAAAATTAAAGCAGATTAGCTCCTAGTTCTGCTAGTTCTGAGCGCTCTCCTTTTTTTAAATTAACATGAGCAGAGATCTCTTGTCCTTTAAATTTTTCTACTGAATAAGTTAAACCACTGTTAGAAGCATCCACATAAGGATTATCTATTTGATAGAAGTCACCTGTTAAAACTACTTTTGTTCCTATGCCAGCTCTAGTTATAATTGTTTTTATTTCATGAGGGGTTAAATTTTGAGCTTCATCTACAATTAAGTACTGTTGAGGGATGCTCCTTCCTCTTATATAAGCAAGAGGCTCAATACTGAGAAGACCTTGATCAACAAGGTCTCTAGTTAATCGTGAGGCTTTTTTTCCCATACCCATAATAAACTCTAGGCTTTCAAATACAGGTTGCATCCATGGATTGAGTTTTTGTTCAACATCTCCCGGCAGGTAACCAATATCTCTTCCCATAGGAAAAACAGGTCTAGATACCAATAGTTTTTTATAGACACCTTCATCCATTGTTTTATAAAGTCCAGCGGCTAAAGCTAAAAGAGTTTTTCCAGTTCCCGCTTTTCCAATTAAGGAAACAAAAAAAATGTCAGGATTTAATAGAGCATCAAAAGCAAAGTTTTGTTCTGGATTTCTAGGATGTATTCTCCAAATAGGAGTTCCATTGGAAATTAAAGGAATAATTTTATTTTGCTTTTTATTATAGCGTCCCAAAACTGTTTGCTTGTTACTTTCCATAATAACATATTGATTAGCTAAAAATTTTTTACTTTCTGGTACTATAAAGCCTTCTTTGAAAAATTGATCTAAGCGATCTTTTGTGATTTTTATGTTACGAACTCCAGAATACATGTCTTCTACAGAAGCTATCCTGTCGGGGTCATAGTCTTTACTGTTTAAACCAAAGACATCCGATTTTACCCTAAGATTAATATCTTTACTGATAATTTCCAAAGAAGAATTTGGAAACTGCTGTTGTAAAAATAAAGCCATTCCTAGAATTTGATTATCAGTTTTTTGACTGTCTAATTGAGGCGCTAAATAGCTTTTATAATCAGATAGCACACTGACATATACATAAGATTTTGTATCTTCTAAATGAACACCTTTTGTTAAGGAGCCACGGCTTCTTAGTGTATCCATAAAACGACTAAACTGTCGCGCATTCCTTCCATTTTCTCCCATATCTCTTTTAAAACGATCAATTTCTTCAATAACAGGCAGGGGAATATAAATATCTGTTTTATGGAAAGTTTTGAGCGCCAAAGCGTCATAAAGTATCACACTGGTATCAATTAAAACTTTTTTTTGGCAATGTGACTTTAAAATCATATTTTACTTAGTCTAAATTAAAGAATAAAAAAGGCAAAGCTAAATTAAAATCAGACACAGCTTGTTATTAAGCTTTTATTAAATGAGATATAGCTACTTTTTTATAGACAAAAAGCGGATTTTTTTATATGTATCTTTCTGATAAGGAAAAATCATGGCTAAAAAGAAAAAAGGAATAAAAATTATTACTTTAGAATGCTCTGAGGCTAGAAAAGAGGGAAAAACTCCTTCTCGTTACACCAGTACTAAAAATGCTCAAACTCATCCAGAAAAGTTAAAAAAGAAAAAATATAATCCTTTTTTAAATCGTCATACTCTACATCAAGAAATCAAATAATAGATTTTGCAAATTAGAACAGTTTTTTAGATTTTTTTTCAGCAATAGATTCTTTTTTTAAATCAGCAATTTCTCTTAGTAGATTTTCTTCTTGTTTTTTTAATTTTTTAGGAATTTCTACTTCTATTTCACAAATCAAATCTCCTCTTGTAGGCTCATTTAAGCTGGGTAGTCCATGGTGATTAAGGCGAATCAATGTTCCATGCTGGGTTCCCGGTGGAATAGTGATAGTTTCTGTTTCTGTTAAACCTTTAACTGTCTTTTGAACGCCTAAAAGCGCTTGTAGATAGGAAATTTTTAGCTGTGTTTTAATATCTCGTCCTCTTTTTGTAAAAATAGGATGAGCTTTTAAGCGAACTTCTATGTAAAAATCTCCAGCCATAGTGTTTTGAGGACCTGGCTCACCCTCTCCTTGAAGGCGTAATCTCGTCCCACTTGTAACACCCGGAGGTATTTTTATATTTAAGGTTCGTTTTTTTTTGACTAAACCTGTTCCATAACAGGAGCCACAAGGGCTTTCTAAAACACTGCCTTTTCCTTTACAGTAGGAGCAAGTTCTAGAGAAGGAAAAAAAGCCTTTTTGTGATAAAATTTGTCCTCTTCCATTGCAATGAGGACAAGTTTTTCGTTTTGTTCCCGGTTTTGCTCCTGAGCCCTTACAGGTAGAGCAAGAGGAATTTCCTTTAAAAGACACTTGTTTTTCTGTGCCTGTTAGTACTTCTTCTAAATTAAGCTCAATTTCATGGTAAAGATCAGATCCTTTTCTGCTTTTTCTGAATCCAGAACCAGAAAATAAATCTTCAAAACCTCCAAAACTACTGAAACCTTCTTCTCCAAAACCGCCCTCTGAAAAGATATCTTTAAAGGCAGAAAAAATATCTCCCACATCTTGAAACCCCCCTCTGCCATTAAAAGAGTCATGACCAAAGCGATCATACTGTTCTCTTTTTTTAGGATCACTTAGGACTTGATAAGCTTCAGAGGCTTCTTTAAATTTTTCTTCTTTGTCTTTATCCCCTTTATTTCTGTCGGGATGATATTTAAAAGCCATTTTTCTATAAGCTTGTTTTATTTCATTTTGTGAAGCGTTTTTGGGAATTGCTAAAATTTCGTAATAATCTCTTGGCATAAAAATTCCTATCTAATTTATTAAAGCACTTAAAAGTTTTTTTCAAACTTCTCTTTTATAAAGTGAGGTCAAAAAAGAGAAAAATCAAGTTAAAGCCCTCTTTATATTTGACTTAAAAAGTCTTATCTTGATTTCAATAAAAGATCAGTATATGAACTAAAAATAATGAAGTTATAAAATCAAGCCCGAGTGGTGGAATTGGTAGACACACAGGACTTAAAATCCTGCGGTTTTATTAAAACTGTGCCAGTTCAAGTCTGGCCTCGGGCACCACCAAATTAAACTTTGCTTAAGCTTATAAATTTTTTAGAAAATTATAGAAACCTTATCTTTCAAGAAATCTTATTCTGAAATGTTTTGAAAGCTCTTTCTTAGTTTCAAGAAGAATTTCTGAGAAGTTGAAAAGCTCTCCCTTAGTTTCAAGAAGAGTTAACATAAATTCTTCTAAAACTGAAAGTTCTGTCTTAGATTGAAAAATTTCTTGATTAGTTTCAAGAAAAATTTGATGAGCTTCTGTAAGGGTAGGTATTTCGCCTGTTATGTCTATCAGATAAACAATTTTATCAACAATTGCCATAAAGTTGAATGTTATCGTTGAAAAAAGAAAGAAAGAGTTACTACTCATAAGCTGTTGTTTTTTTATCTCTCTTTGTTCTAAAGTTTCTTCTTCAGCTATGGCTACTGCAGAATGTATTAAAAGTTGGATAATGCACAGACTCCCCAGAGAAAACT
>JAPORL010000203.1 GCA_026712605.1 Pseudobdellovibrionaceae bacterium
TCTTGATCAAAAGCTTAGTAAGATAGAAAGCTAAAAACGAGTTCGGATTTGAACATAGCGACCAGAGGTCGTTTTGTGTCTAACTGCATGCTCCAGATGTTAGTTCTTTTTTATTTCTATTTAATTTTCTTGATCAAAAGCTTAGTAAGATAGAAAGCTAAAAACGAGTTCGGATTTGAACACATAGCGACCATAGGTCGCTTTGTGGCAAAACGCATGTCCGAGTTCTTGAGCTTTCTATCTTATAAGCTTTTTATATAAAATTTAAAATAAATTCATCTTTAATCTGAATAGCAACTGAAAGTCGCTTTGTGTCCAACCGCATATTTGAGTTTTTAAACCTGATATTTAGAAAATTTTATACAACATTTGAAATCAATTTATAAGCTTTTCATAAAATATGTAATTTAATTGACAAAAAGCTAAAAAGCTTTATTCTTTTTATAAAATTATGTCTATTAGAAATAAATCTTTTACCAATATAGAACAGCTGAGTGATGAGGATATAAAAACTATTTTTCATCGAGCAGAGGTTTTTAAAAAACTTCATGCTGAAAAAAAATCCTTTAAGAAGGCTTTTTCTCTATCTGCTGATCAGGATTTAAATGCTTTACTTGTTTTTATAGAGCCTAGCACAAGAACCCGTATTAGCTTTGAAATGGCCTGTAATAACTTGGGAATCCATCCTATATTATTTTCGGATGTTAATTCTTCAAGTATTGCAAAAGGAGAGAGTTTAGATGAGACTTTTAGAACATTAAAATCTCTCAATCCCTCTGTTATTATTTTAAGATATAAAGGCAGTCATTTTAAGTTTGATGATTCTATTCCTGTTGTAAATGGAGGTTTTGGCTCTTATGAACATCCCACTCAAGCTCTTATAGATGTGTTTACAGTAAAAATGGCTCAAAAAAAATTAAAAAATCAAAATATTTTGATTTTAGGTGATGTTTTACATTCTCGTGTTGGTAATTCTAATTTAAAATTATTCACAAAGTTAGGAGCTAAAGTTGCTTTTTGTTCTCCTTCTAGTTTGTTTCCTAAAGATGACTTATGGAAAAATGTACATTGCTTTAAAGATATAAATAAGGGTTTGAAGTGGGCTGATGTTGTTATGTGTCTCCGGATACAACAGGAAAGACATGATATGAGTATTGGACTGTCTTTAGCGGAATATAGAGATCAATATCATTTAGGAGTGGATCAGCTGAATCTTTTAAAAGAGACAGCTATTATTTTACATCCTGGCCCTTGTACTTTTGGAGTAGAGATGAGCATAGATGTTTTTAAAGATAAACGAAGCTTTATTATTGAACAAGTAACAAATGGAGTGTTTATTAGAAGCGCAGTTTTATCTTTAGTGTTAGATTTTAAATGGACTTTTGATTGATAATTTTTTTAGTATATTTAAGTCATTTTAATTAAAAGTGAGAGGAATGTGACACCAGGAGCCTTAATACTTGAAACAGGAGAGATTTTTAAAGGCTTATTATCCAGTGATATTATTCAAGCAGGAGAAGTTGTTTTTAATACTTCTCATTTGGGCTATGAGGAAATAGCAACAGACCCCTCTTATTACAATCAAATTTTAGTTATGACGGCCCCTTTACAGGGTAACTATGGATCCGATTTAAAGTATTGGCAGTCTGAAAAAATTTGGATAAAAGCTTTTGTATGTTTAGAAATGCAAAATAGCTTGCGTGATGAGCAATGGTTAAAAACCCTAACGGCTCATAAAATCCCTATTTTATCATCTGTTGATACCAGAAACCTTGTTCTTCGCTTAAGAAGGAAAGGAGTAATATGGGGACTTGTTGCTCCTCTTTCAAAAAAAATTTCAGTTAAACAGCTTATAAAACAGGAGCAAGGTAAAGCTAAAGATTGGACAAAAATGGTTTCTGTTCAAAAACCTAAAGAATTTAAAGGCAAAAAAAGAACAGGTTTAAAAATTGCTCTTATAGATTTTGGTTATAAAAAAAATATTTTAGAAGAGTTGTTACAGCGCTCCTCTATGGTTTGTGTTTTTCCTTCTAATAGCTCTCCTAGTACTATTAAAAATTGGAAACCTTCTGCTTTGGTTTTATCTAATGGACCAGGAGATCCTAAAGATGTAGTAGAGGGAACTCAGCTTGTTAAAAAATTGCTGGGTTTTAAACCTATTTTTGGTATTTGTATGGGGCATCAAGTCTTATCTCAAGCTTTAGGAGGAAGGACTTATAAGTTAAAATTTGGTCATAGAGGGAGCAATCATCCTATACAAGATAAGCTTTTGAATAGAGTTTATATTTCTGCTCAAAATCATGGTTATGTTGTGAATCCAAAGACTTTGCCAAAAGAAGTTTCAATAAGTCATATCAATTTAAACGATCATACAACAGCTGGAATATTTTCTAAAAAATATAAATGCTTATCTGTACAGTTTCATCCTGAACACAGTCCTGGCCCTAAAGAGGGAACAGCTTTGTTTGATTATTTTATTAAAAATCTGCTGAAAAAAGGAAAATAATGGGTCTTATAAAAGGTTTAGATAAAATTATGATTATAGGGAGTGGTCCTATTGTAATTGGGCAGGCTTGTGAGTTTGATTATTCAGGGGTACAGGCTTGTAAGGCTCTTATGCAGTTGGGCTTAGAAGTTGTTTTAGTTAATTCAAACCCAGCAACTATAATGACAGATCATGGAACAGCAACAAAAATTTATATTGAGCCTTTGGAGTTAAACTATGTGAAAAAAATCTTAGAGAAAGAAAGACCTTCTGCTTTAATTTCAACTTTAGGTGGGCAGACCGCTTTAAATCTTTCTGTTGAGCTGGAGGAGGCAGGAGTCTTATCTGAACTGGGAGTTAAACTATTAGGCGCTGATTTAAAAGTCATACAATGTGTTGAAGACAGAGAGCGTTTTGTAAAACTTTTGAATAAGTTGGGAGTTTCTTATGCTCCTAATTCTATGGTGAGAAGCTTTAAACAAGGATTAAAGGAAGTTGAAAAAATAGGTTTTCCAGTTATTTTAAGACCTAACTATACTTTAGGAGGCTCTGGGGGAGGTATTGCCTATTCTAAAGAGGATTTTAAAATAAAGTTAGCAAGCGCTTTAACAGAGAGTCCGTCTAAGGAGGTATTGATAGAAAAAAGTTTATTGGGTTGGAAAGAGTTTGAATTAGAAATCATGAGAGATAAAAAAGGGACTTGTGTTGTTGTTTGTTCCATTGAAAATATAGATCCTTGTGGAGTGCACACGGGGGATAGTATGACTGTAGCGCCTCAAATCACTTTATCAAATCAGGCTTATCAAGAGATGAGAGAATCCGCTTTAAAAATTATTGAAGAAGTGGGTTTAGAAACGGGAGGAGCTAATATACAGTTCGCTGTTCATCCTCAAACAGGCGAGAGAATGGTTATAGAAGTTAATCCCAGGGTGTCTCGCTCTTCTGCTTTAGCTAGTAAAGCGACAGGTTTTCCTATTGCAAAAATTTCTGCCTTATTAGCAGTAGGCTTTACTTTGGATGAAATAAAAAATGATATTACAGGCAAGACTCTATCTTGTTATGAGCCAGCTTTAGATTATATTGTTACCAAGATTCCCCGATTTGATTTTGAAAAATATCCAGGCTCTGAAGATATTTTAAGCACTCAAATGCAAAGTGTAGGAGAAGTTATGGCTATAGGAAGAACTTTTAAAGAATCTTTTCAAAAAGCCTTAGCTGGTTTAGAGAAACAAGAATCCGATGTTGGTTTTTCTTTTGATGAAAAAAAATTAACTTATCCTAACAGCCAAAGAATTTTCTATATTTTTGAAGCTTTTAGAAGAGGTTATACTGTGGATGTTATTTCTGATTTGACCGATATAAACAGTTGGTTTTTAGAGCAATTTGAAGAAATTGTAAAAATGGAATCAAAAATTATGAAGAGTTCTAACCCTTGGTCTCCCAATTTAATTCATCAAGCGAAAAGATTTGGTTTTTCAGATAAAAAGCTATCTATACTAGTAAATAAAACAGAAAGAGATATTTATAAATTTAGGAAAAAGGCAGGGATTATTCCTTCTTTTTATAAAGTGGATACTTGCGCCGGTGAGTTTGAATCTCAAACTCCTTATTATTACTCTACTTATTGGAGAGAAGGAGCTAGAGAACGAAACAAATCTTCAAAAAAAACTATTCTTTTAATTGGAAGTGGACCTAATCGTATTGGTCAAGGTATTGAATTTGATTACAGTTGTGTGAGGGGTGTTAAAGAACTCAAAAAACAAGGTTATGAAGTTGTGTTAATTAATTCTAATCCTGAAACCGTTTCAACAGATTATGATACAGCTGATCAGCTTTTTTTTGAACCTGTGAGCTTAGAGTATGTAAGAGAAGTATTAAATTTTATAAATCCTTTTTGTGTCATTGTTCAACTGGGAGGTCAAACTCCTATTGAATTAGCTAGTCAATTACATAAGGAATCTTATAAAATAGCTGGCTCTTCTGCAAAGACTATAGATT
The DNA here is from genome assembly GCA_026712605.1 of Pseudobdellovibrionaceae bacterium. Lineage (GTDB taxonomy): Bacteria > Bdellovibrionota > Bdellovibrionia > Bdellovibrionales > UBA1609 > JACOND01. The sequence goes on from JAPORL010000203.1 coordinate 4,484, forward strand.
TAGCTGAGGATAGAGGTCGTTTTGCTCAATTGTGCTCTAAGCTGGGTTTTAAAACCCCTCGTTCTGCTTTGGCTGAAAATTTTGAAAAAGCTTTAAAAGTTTCTCAAACTGTAGGTTTTCCTTTGATGGCTCGTCCCAGTTATGTATTGGGAGGGAGACGAATGGAAATTATACAAAATAAAAAAGAATTGAAATACTATTTTACAAGATACTCTCAATTTTTTTCAAAAAACCGACCTTGTTTAATTGATCAGTACTTAGAAAGTTTTTTAGAAGTAGATGTAGATTTGGTAAAAGGAGTGGACTGGGCTGTTGTCGGAGGTATTTTAGAGCATATAGAGGCAACAGGAGTTCATAGTGGAGATAGCATGGCTGTTTTTCCTCCACAGAGACTGAAAAAAGAAGTGAGAGAAAAAATAGAGCAGTTAAGTTTAGCTTTAGCAGAACAGCTTAAAGTAAAAGGTTTTTTAAATTTACAATTAGCAATTCGGGAAGATGAAATCTATATGTTAGAAGCCAATCCCAGAAGCTCAAGAAGTGTGCCTTTTATTAGTAAAGCGACAGGTTTGCCTTTAGTGGATTTATCTATAAAAGCTATGATGGGTTATAAAAAAAAGCATATAAAAGAAAGGTTAAAATCATGGGACTCAGTGAATAAAGTTTCTGTAAAAGGTGTTGTCTTTCCCTTTAAAAAAATCAAAAATACAGACTCTATTTTAGGACCTGAAATGAAATCTATTGGAGAAGTTATGGGAAGAGGAGAAGACTATCCAACAGCTTTAACAAAAGCTTTAATATCAAGTGACTTTTGTTTTCCAGAAAGAGGAGAAATATTTTTATCTCTAAGGGATAAAGATAAAATGTTTTTATTGTCTCATATTCAAGATTTAGTGAAAGCGGGTTATGTCTTATCAGGTACTCAAGGCACATTTGAATTTTTAAAAAAACATGATGTTCCCTGTGAGCGAGTTAAAAAAGTTTTACAAGGTCGTCCCCATTGTGTGGATCGTATCATTTCTGGACAAGTTGCTTTAGTTTTTAATACGACTTCTAAAAACTCTTCTATTCAATCTAGCTTTAGTATAAGGAGAAGCTGTATTGATCACAATATTCCTTGTTTAACGGAAGCCCATGCTATTCAAGCTTTTATTGTAGCCTTAATTGAAAAGAAAAAAAAGAAATTGACAGTAACAGCTTTATAATTTTTTAATATATATTGAAGCTATTTAGCTTTTCCTATAAAAATGTCTAGCTAAGGCACTTGAAAACCTAAGTAGCTTTGCTATATAGTTGTAAGTATATGAAACAGAATAAAACAGAAAATTTTAAAAATATAAATATTTTAGAAGTTAAAAACTTATCTAAAAGCTTTAAAAGACATTTTTGGTCTAAAAGAAATTTAGTTTTAAATGATTTGAATTTTTCTGTTCCCAAAGGAACAGCTACTGGTTTTTTAGGTTCTAATGGTTCGGGCAAAACAACCACTTTTAAATGCATGCTGGATTTGATTAAAAAAGACTCAGGACAAGTATTATTTTTTAATCAAAGTTTATCTATAGAGAATCGTTCCAGAATAGGTTTTTTGCCAGAAAAACCTCAACTTTATGAGGAACTGACGGCCGAAGAGTGTTTATATTTTTATGCTAGTTTAAAACAAAAATTAACTTCCCGTATAAAAAAGGAAATAGAAGAAGGTCTAAAAAAACTGAATCTTTATAATGTCAGACATAAACAATTAAAGACTTTTTCAAAAGGCATGCTTCAAAAAATCTCTATTCTTCAAGCTTTGATTCCAAAATCAGATCTGTTAATTTTAGATGAGCCTTTTTCTGGCCTAGATCCAGAGAGTCGTTTTACTGTGGCAGAGCTTTTAGATCAACAATTACAGCAAGGAGTGACTTTATTTTTTAGTAGTCATATTTTTCAAGATGTTGAAAAAATATGTGATAGACTTTTGATTCTTAAAGAGGGAAAATGTATTTTTCAAGGAGAGTTTTCAGAATTTTATAATTCAACTTCAACCAGCCGTTCAAAAATTTTATATTTGCTAAATGGTAAAAAACAAAGTTTTATTTCTTCCACACAAAAAGAAAGCCAAGAGAAATTAAAACATTTAATAGAAAAAGAGGCTGTGATTTTATCTATACAAAGTGAAGGACAAAACTTAGAGCAAAAATATAAAGAAATTATGGAGAAATCATGAGAGTTCTTTTTGTTATTATTTTGAATACTATCAGACAAGCTTTTAGAAAGAAATTTTTAGCAGGTCTTTTGGTTGCTTGTTTTGCTATTTTATTACTCAGTTTAGTATTTGCCCAACTCAGTTTGGATGATAAAGGTCGTTTGACTGTAGATTTTGGTTTAGCTAGTGTCCAAATTTTATTAGCCATTTTAGCTATATTTTTTGGCTCGAGTTTTATTTCAGACGATTTGGATAAAAAAATTCTATGGACAATTCTCACTAAACCTGTTCGTCCCACCATTTTCTTTTTAGGACGCTATTTGTCTTTATCTATTTTGTTAGTTTTATCTAGCATAGTTTTGTCTTCTTTATTGATTTTATTTTTTGTATTTTTACAAATTCCAATTCAGCTTATTCTTTTTTATGCTCTTTTAGGATTCTTATTGGAAAGTTTGTTGCTGTTAGCTTTTGTGATACTGTTTTCTTCTTTTGTAAGCTCTTTTTTAGTTTCATTTTATTGTATCTCTGTTTTTATAATAGGTCATTTTTTAGATTCTTTGTTTTATTTTATTAAAGAGGGCTCAGAGAGAACTTCTTTTTTCTATAATCTTTTATATTTATTGCCTAATTTAGAAAGAGTGAACTGGAAATCTGAGGTAGTGTATCAAGATAGATTAGCTTTTCTAGAGTTTGCTTCTTCCTCTGTTTATATTTTCTTATGGATAGGTTTAGTATTGAGTTTGGCTTTAATAATTATGGAAAAGAGAGAGTTTTAATAATAATTTACATAAATAGAGTAAAAGCTTGTAAGATAGAAAGCTAAAAAGGAGTTCGGATTTGAACATAATGCACCTATAAGGTGCTTTATG
>JAPORL010000220.1:0-4494 GCA_026712605.1 Pseudobdellovibrionaceae bacterium
CAGGAATGACAGCTAAAAAAGTTTGGACATTCAAGGACAGTCCCTAGTAGATCTTTATAGGTATTTTCATTCTTTTAGAAACAATACGAACAATTTCTCCCGCAGTTTCTTCTAAAGCAATCTCTGTAACATCTAAAACAGGCCATTTTTGTTTATAAAATAAAGCCTGTATAGCTTCTACCTCTTTATAGACCTGTTCTTTTCCTGCATAGTGCCCCCCAGCAGGATCATAACCAAATTTCTCTAAACGGTTTTTTCGTATTTTCAATAAATAATCAGGATGAATTGTTAAAGCTATTATCTTTTTTTGATTAACTTCAAACAATTCTTTAGGAGGAGGAATATTATACACCAAAGGAATATTAGCTACCTTCCATCCCTTATTACTCAAAAATAAGGAAAGAGGAGTTTTACTGGTTCGGCTAACTCCTACCAAAATAATATCTGCAGAATTTAAGTTACTAGTAATCTGCCCATCATCATGTTTTAAAAAGAAATCCATAGCTTCAATTCGTTTAAAATAATCTTCATTAACTACTCTTAAAATACCTGCCTTTTTTTCTTTACTTTCTAAAGACTGATCAAAGTTTTGTATCAAGTCTTCTAAGAGATCAATTCCTTGTATTTTGTATTCTTTACAAAGAGTTTTAGCTAAAATGCGATTTTCTGGTAAAATTAAAGTAAAAACTATTAGTTTTTTATCTGCTGGAGTCTTATTTATTTTATCAAAAACATTTTCTATTTGATCTTTTGTTCTAATATTGCGATGTCTTGAAATATGCACTTTTTTTTCATGATCATATTGAACTAAAACAGCTTTTAAAACAGCTAAAGCAGTTTCTCCTGTGCCATCAGATAAAATAGATATATTAAATTTTTTCATTCTAAATCTTTATAATAATAATGCAGGTTATATGCGGTATCAACTTCTGGCCATAAATTAATCAATTCCTCTGGTTTGCATCCTAAAGGGATAAAGATACGACATGAGGGCTTATTCATTTTTTTCCAAGATTGATAAATATCTTTAACCCAACTTGATCTTTCAAAAGGCAAACATAAAATAAATTTATTAGGAAAGACTTTATAGGTGCCTATCAAACGAGGCTTTAAAAGCTTTTCGTTTTCAGTTAAGGATTGTAATAAAAAAGAGCTTTGCCAATTGATTTTTTTAAAAAGCGGTCTATCCGGCTCAAAAAAAATAACCCATAAATCAGAGCCTGTAGAAAATTTTTGATTTGTATTAAGAAACTGAAACATCATTTCAAAATATTAATTTTACCTGTTTTTGTCAAAAAGTCTTATTTTTGGATGATTTGATTTAAAATTCCATTGATAAAACCGCTTGAATTTTTTTCTCCAAATTGTTTTGCTAATTCCAAAGCTTCATTTAAAGCCACTTTATCAGGAATCTCAGGGCAAAATAACATTTCAAAAATAGCCAATCTTATAATATTCAAATCCACTAAAGACATTCTATTGATTTTCCAATTTTTAGAATAGCGATTTATAGTTTCATCTAAACAAGCCCTATGCTTTTTAATACCTTTAAGATAGTTTTTAACAAAATTTGAATCTGAACTGTTTAAATTTTTAGAAAAAAATTTTTTATCTAAAAGAGTATTAAAGGAAGTATTTCCAAACTCACTTTCATAAAGAGTTTGAAAAACAACTGTTCTTAATCTTCTGCGTGACATAAATATATATCTATTTTAAAAATATTATACTATCTTTATAATTAGTTTAGGAAAAAAATATTTACAAGAAAATATGAAAAAAATAGAGAATTATACATAACTTTCCAAAGTTGTTAATCTGTCTAAAGACAATAAAAAAGCTGAAAAATTTCAGACATGCGTTTTGCCACAAAGGGATTTTCAATCGCATTGTTGTCAAATCTGAACTCAATTTGAAGCTTTTTTATTGACTTTAGAAGAGATAGAATAAATTTAATCTTTTCTGTAAAGTTATGTATATAATTCCCAATCAACTTTAGGCTAAAAATAAAATCTATCTTAGTTTTCTGGTTTTTATTCGGAAAGAGTTTTTTAAAAGCTCGGGCTTTTTTCTATTTTTAAATATCTATACTATGGACTAACAGGAAATTTCCTCTCCTTTTTTATTTTTTATTTCAAAGAAAAAATGCGTTTTCCATAATAAAACAAAGCATTGAATATAAAAAGCTAAAATTAAATTAATCCAAATTATAAACATATGAGAACCTAAAAAAACAGATGTTGTCTTTAAGATCATCTTTAAAATAAAGCCGAATATCCCTGATACAATAAGAAATAAAATAATTTGCCAAAAATATCCTCTTGTATTTGAATCCGCTTGTTTGAGCATGGATTTAGAAGCTTTCTTATCAAATAAAACTGTTTCTGTTAAAAAGCTAAAACGAATGCCTTTATAAATTCCAGGAAGAATTAGTAAAATTAAAAATAACAAAACAACAAAAAAAGCCTTTATATAAGCAAAAATCAATGGCCAAATATTATCTCTAATAAAATCCCAAAACTTGGGGACAGAGCCTTTACTGTATTTAAAAGCGTAGTAGGGAACAATGAAGGCAGTAAAAAGGGAGGCAATAGCTAAAAGAGCTGTGTGTAAAATATTTGGGGAAAAAGTATCTGCGCTAGATAAAAACTTAAAAAGCCATAAAACAATAAAAGAAAAAACAAAAAAGTAGCCAGCAAAATAAATAGAGAGGTCTTTTAATACATGGGGAGCATATTTAAGACCTTGTTTAAAGCTGGATAAAATAAGCGACATCTTTTTATTAAAAGATAAAAGTATTATCTTGTCTAGTCTTCTATTTTAAAAAGCTTGTTTTAAGTCGCTTATTTTTTGATAAAATAAAAACCATTTAAATACTAAAGTGGAGTTTAAAATCTTCTCCCGTTTGTATGTCTTTTAAATAAAGAGTGGCTAGACCTTGTTGGATTTTATGATCTGTAATTTTACAAGCCTTTTTTCCAGAATTTTTTTCAATTTCTACATTTACTTTTTTGAGATTTTTAAGTTGTGATTTTAAAAGTGTTTCCATCATTTTTTGATTCATTTGAAACATAGAACTATGGTATAGCTTTTTTTAAATTTTTCAAATGAAAATTAAAAAAAGACCTTCAAAAAATAGAGATCTTTTTGTTCCAGCAGATTCAAAAAAAGCTCTAATTTTTTGTTGATTATCTTCTGCTTTCATTAAAGCTTTGATACTGTTTTTGTCTTTTCAGCTATTTTATAGTATTAAAAAATCTTAAGAATGACAGCCTAAAGTCCATGTCTATAAAAACCGCAAAGCGTTAAGTGATGATTATATATTATGAATAATCACACTGTGATAAAAAAGATTAAGTTATCTTTCCTATAACAAATTTAGCTCTTGGAGAATAACAAAAAACAATGTAATCAAAAAATTGGCTTAAAGTTTCTTTAGTAGCTAAGCTTAAAGCCATAGCTTTAATTTCAAACAGATATTTTTCTAAAAAGCGTTCTGAGGTCGCTTTTTGTTCAAATTCATTGAACAGACTATTTTTATTCCACTCAACTGATCCTTCTTTTGTTTTTTAGGTAAGCCCATCTTTTTTTAAAAAATGTTCCACATGGAACATCTTTTGGAATAAACAAAAAAGCCTTAATTTTTCCAAAAATTAAACTTTAAGCTTGAATAGTTTTAAAGTCTGAAGGAAAAATAAAAAATAGGGGGCTTTTATGAAATATTTAAAAAAAATGTCGCCTTCTCATATGTTTTTGGCCTCAATGGCTTTAATTTTTTTAGCTGGAATGCTTTTTAAAAAGACAAATTATATATCAGCCTTGGAAACAAAAAGCTGGCCTAAAACAATAGCAGTAATTACCCAATCCGAAATCCAAGGAAGAAATACTCAATCTATACATGCTTATTTTGAGATTTATATATCGTATAGCTATCAAGTGAATAGAGTGAATTATGAGGGAAATACACTTTTTAAAGGAGGTGAAAATATGAGCCTTAAACAAGAGGCTTCAGCCCGATTGATTGTTAACGAATTTCCTGTTGGAAAAACAGTTCCAGTTTATTATTCTCCTAAAAATCCTCAAGATTCAGTTTTAAAAAAAGGTCTTACTAAACACAATCGTATCCAATTGCTTTTAGCTAGCTTAACCATGTTGATAGCGCTTTATCTTCTTTTTGCTTTTTTTAAAAAGCTATCTCCAAATAAGTCTTAGATTTTAACACGCTGAATTATTAAAATCATCTTTGGCTTTTTCATAGTCTTTTTAAGACTCCGATAGCTGATCAGTTATCTTTTTTATCTCAGCCGATAGATTATTTATCCTAGTCAATATTTCCACAATTGTTCCATGTGGAACATTTTTAAACAGTTTTTAAAGCTGGAATCATGCAATTTTTTATAAAAGCCTGAATTTTTAAGTCCTATTTTATACATTTTAAGCGTCTTGATTAAAAGCTTGTAATATAAAAAGCTAAAAACTCGGGACATGCGTTTTGCC
>JAPORL010000220.1:4504-7533 GCA_026712605.1 Pseudobdellovibrionaceae bacterium
ATTTGAACACATAGCGATTATAAGTCGCTTTGTGGCAAAACGTATGGTTGAGTTTTTAGCTTTTTATCTTACAAGCTTTTCACATAGTAATTTAAAATGAGTTTAGATTTGAACACGAAGAAACTATAAGTCATTTTATTGCAAAAAAAGAGGAAAAAAGCTGAAAATCTTTGATGGATAGGCATTAAATAGTCAAAGCAGGACTAAAGACCAAAAAAATAAGAAAAAATAATAGACAAAGGCTTTTTTTAGTGGAAGGATAGTCCTAGTTACTACTCAAAGGTTATTCAAAAAAGCGTATCCAATGAGTAGTCTTAGTTAACTGGCAATGGAAGGGCAGTCATCTTGGGAAAAATTATTAGTTTAGTTAATCAAAAAGGTGGAGTAGGCAAAACCACAAGCTCAGTCAATTTATCTTCCGCTCTGGCTTTAAAAGATTACAAATGCTTAGTGATTGATATGGATCCTCAAGCAAATGCTTCTAGAGCTTTTAATTCTCAAGCTGAATATCCTAGTATTTATGAGGTTTTGTCAGAAAAAGTATCTATAAAAGACAGTTTGCAAAAGTCTGATATGGATAATCTTTTTTTAATATCCAGTAGTTTAAGTTTAGCCGGCTTTAATTTAGAAGTTTTAAATAGAGATTCTTGGGAATTTTGTTTGAAAAATAAAATTGAAACTTTAATTAATGAATTTGATTATATTTTTATAGATTGTCCTCCCTCATTAGGCCCTTTAACTGTTAATGTTTTAGTGGCCTCTCACCAGTTTATTGTTCCTTTACAATGTGAATACTATGCTTTAGAAGGTTTGAGCCAGCTTATAGAAACTATTCAGCGAGTAAGAGCTAACTTTAACCCTAATTTAAAACTTCAAGGTATTTTATTAACTATGTTTGATAAAAGAAATAAACTTTCAAGGCAAATTGAAGAAGAAGTGAGAGCTCATTTTGAAGATAAAGTTTTTCAGACAATTGTCCCCCGCAATGTTAGATTAAGTGAGGCCCCTGGCTTTGGGAAGAGTATTTTTCAATATGATCCCAGATCCTTAGGGGCTCAAACTTATTATGATCTGTCCTCTGAATTTGAAAAAGTGGCTCGTTTAAAATAAAAACTTATCTTAGAAATAGGAAAAAGATTGGATACTTTTAAATCTTTAGATAAAAAAAATAGTGATCGCTTAGGACGGGGCCTAGATTTTTTATTAGGTTCAGTAGATTCTAAAAATCAAATTCTTTTACTAGATATTGAAAAAGTGTATCCTAATAAAAAACAACCTAGAAAAGATTTTAACAAAGAATCTTTAAAAGATCTCACTCAATCTATTCGTGAAAATGGGCTTTTACAGGCTATTTTGGTGGAAAAGCAGGGAGAAAACTATCAAATCATTGCAGGGGAAAGGCGCTGGAGAGCTTGTTGTTTGGCGGGTTTAAAAAAAATTCCAGCTGTTTTAAAAACAAATGTAGAGAAAATAAAAAGCTCTTTGTGGGCTTTGATTGAAAATTTACAAAGAGAAGATTTAAACCCTATAGAGCAAGCCGAAGCTTTTAAACTTATTATGGAAGAAAGCGCTTGGAGTCAAGAGCTCTTAGCTCAAAATTTAGCTTTGTCTCGTTCTTCTGTAGCAAACAGTTTAAGACTTTTAAATTTGGATCCAAAAGTTCAAAATTTTGTAAGAGAAGGAAAGCTTTCTTTTTCTCAAGCGAGAGAGCTTTTAAAGTTTAAAAATTTTAAACAGCAAAGAGAAATGGCTGAAAAGTGTTTGAAGAAAACTCTTACAGTTCGCGCTTTAAAAACAAATCAAGAAAATAAAGAACTGCCTTTTTGGGCTAAAAAAGCTAAAGATCAATTAGAAAAAAAATTTTCTCAAAGTTTAAAATTAACTTTTTCAAAAGGAAAAGGCTCTATCAGTTTTTCATTTAAAAATGAAAAAGAGCTAAAAAAAATTCTTAATCAGCTTTTAGAAAAGTAAAACTTTCTAAACAACTTGCCCTTTTTGTGAAAAATACTATTCTAAAATCTATGGAAAAGGAATCTTTGCAACTCATTCTTAGTGAAGGGGCTTATTTTGAAGGAGAGTTGAGGTTTAAGGGCTTAGCACGAGTAGCAGGGCAAATAAAAGGTGAGATAAAAGGAGAAGGTCGTCTTATCATAGAGTCTACAGCCCAAGTTTCAGCAAATATTATAACAGATCATTTGATTTTAAGAGGAAACTTAAGTGGCAAAGTAAAAGCTAGAAAGACGGTTTTTATGGAGCCTCCCGCTAAGTTTTCAGGAGAGGTTTTTTGTCCTTCACTCAGCATTAAAGAAGGAGTTCTTTTTGAAGGCTCTTCTAAAAGGAGCTTTTCTTAGCGCGAAAAATAAAAAATAAAGTAGAATGATTTAATTTTTATAATGTAGAAGCTTTTAAATAATGAAATTAAAAAATAGATTTAGATTTAAACTCTATAAAAACTAAATGTTTGTATTTTTATAAAAGGTCTCTATGTTATTTTGAAAATTGTTTTTTAAGGACTGTTTTGGAAAGCCTAGCTCATGGATTTTTGAAAGTTTGTTAAAAAGTAGGGATGTTTCCAGCTTTGAGAAACTAAATTTAAGGACCACTTCCAGTGTAACAATGATTCTGTACATGATATTCTCTCCAAGTTCCATTATGACATTTATATCTACAGCCTCCTTTAGTAATACATCTTCCATAAACTACCTCTCCATGCGGTGTTGCTTTTAATACGCAGGAACCACCACCAATACCTCGAATACTAGTAGCACGACAACCAGAAGGGTTTGGATTTGTATTTGTGACACTTTCACAAGTATTTGTAGAGGGCTTATATTGTGGTTGATTTGCTGGACAAGCTTTACATGTGTTATTATGAAACCATGGTTTATCTGTTGGACACACACATTGATTATTATTCCATACTTTTCCCCCTGTGCAAGTTATACAATTTGCTCCATAAGTGTTATCAGGACACACACATTGAGTTCCATCCCATTTAGTTTTTGGCGCTGTACAAGGAGCTTGGCAAG
>JAPORL010000228.1 GCA_026712605.1 Pseudobdellovibrionaceae bacterium
ACTTTTAATAAAGAAACTGAAATAGGAATAAATAAGACTTAAAATCTTAGATAGGCTTTTGATACCAAGCGACCTGTGGTCGCTATGTGTTCAAATCCGAACTCGCTTTTAGCTTTGTATCTTACAAACTTTTACATAATAAAAAATAATAAAACAATTATTGAAAAGAAATTAAAAAATGTTAAATTAAGCCAATGAACTCTAACAGCATTGGAAATATTTTCAAATTTCACAGTTTTGGAGAAAGCCATGGCCCTGCTATGGGAGTTGTAATTGAAGGCTGTCCTTCTGGCTTAAGCGTTTCTACAAAAGTCCTACAACAAGAATTAGATCGTCGCAGACCAGGTAAACAAGCTTGGACCTCATCCAGAAAAGAATTAGATACAGCTGAAATTGTCAGTGGAGTTTTTAATGGAAAAACTTTAGGAACACCTATTTCTGTTTTGGTTTTTAATAAAGATCAAAGAAGTAAGGATTATGATCAAATTAAAAAACAAGCTAGAAAAGGACATAGTGAGGATCTTTGGAAAGTAAAATTTGGTCTCTATGATCATAGAGGGGGAGGTCGCGCTTCTGGAAGAGAAACTGTAGCAAGAGTTATAGCAGGAGCTTTCGCAAGAATGTTAATTAAAAAATTATGTCCTCATTTTAAAGTAATGGCTTTTGTAAAACAAATTGAACAAATCGCCTTGTTGCCTCATGATCTGAAAACGGCAGAAAACCTTTTTAAAAGATCAAAAACTGTTGACTCCTTTACAGCTCGTATGCCACATAAAGAAAAATCAAAACAAGCTTTAGATCTTTTAATGCAAGCTAAAAAAGAAGGAGATAGTCTGGGCTCTTTACTAGAGCTATGGATTGAAAATCTCCCAAAAGGATTAGGACAGCCTTTATTTCATAAGTTTAAATCAGATTTAGCCCAATCTATTATGAGTTTAGGAGCTAGTACCGCTTTAGAAATTGGTCTAGGTAAAGACTCAGCAAAGATGAAAGGCTCCCAGTTTCATCTGACAAAAACAAACTATGGTGGAATAAGAGGAGGCCTAACTACAGGAGAGCGAGTGATTGTAAGAGTGGTTTTTAAACCTCCTTCCTCTTTAGGAAAAACTGCAAAAAAAGGCCGATTTGATCCTTGTATCGGTCCTAGGGCTGTCCCTGTTTTAGAAGCCATTGCATGTTTAATTACAGCCGATCATCTACTTTGGAAGCGTCTTGATCAAATTTAAAAACGATCAATTTAAAGTTTTAAACCAATTATTAAACAGCTCTTCATGTTGATCTGAATACTTCATTTTCTTTATTTGCTCTTCTAAAGGATAACACTCATGCATCCAAATCGCTCTCGGTTGATACATTTGATTTAAAATCCATGCATAAAATATCAGTTGATTTTTAACACTTTTAGAAACTGCACTTTTATAATCAAAAAGATATATATCTTTATCAGACCATGACCATAAATCAATTTGCCCCTTCAAAATAATATTTTGTTTTTTAAACTTAAAAGACCATTCAGAATAACCTGTTTTAAAAAAAGAAGATATATTGGGATCTTTTAACTCTTTAATATAGATTAAAGCTTTTTTAATTTTTTCTTGATTTTTTTTAGACAAAGAGGGATTAGAATGTATCAAAAAATCTAGTTTTTCAATAGAAGTATAAAAAAGCTTTTGTAAAAAAAAATGAAGCTGAACTCCTAAACAGCTTTTTAATAAAACATTTTTTGTCATACTAAAAGAAATATTATTTTTTTGATCTTTTGAGCGATCAAGAAATTTTATAAAATCTTTAGAAGAAAAGCTGTTTATTTTTACAGTTTTTTTAAAAGATTTATAATTAGAAGTAATAAAATTACAACTCGCTTTAGAGTTTGATTGAGATAAATCCTTAGTCAAAAAAGAAGAATTTTTGTCAGCTGGAAAAGAGTCAGTAAAATCAGATTGAATATAAGATTGAGGGTCTTGATTAATTGTTTCGCAGTTTTCAACTATCAGGCTATAGCCCTTTTGAGAATAAATTCCTGAATTTAACTTCCAAATTTTAGAAGAAGCCTTATGCTCTAGTAATCCACTAATACGATAAAAATAATCAAGACCTTTTAGCCAGCTGTTTTTTCTAGGCTCCTTATTATGTGGTATAAATAAAGCTAAGCTGTTTTTAGCGCGAGTCATGGCTACATAATATAATCGCTCTTTTTCTGAAACTTTAATTTGATCTTTACTATTTTTATATATCTCATGACCAAAGCATTTAACTTTTGTTTTCTCTCTGCCACCTATAGGAACAACTGCCGTCATTTTATTCCTGCTTCTATCAAAAATTACATTATTTTCTATATTTTGACCATGTAAAGAAGATCTATCCATAGAAAAATCTAATAAAATCACATTTGGAAACTGTAAGCCTTTACTTTTATGAACTGTCATTAATGAGATAGATGAAGCTTCATCACACAAAGGAGCTGATTTCAAATAATCTTTATTTTCTCCTTCATCTTCTAACAAATCATAAAACAGTTTTAATTCTGAACTGTTTTTATCTTTCAAGAGATCAATGAGTTTCCATAAATTTGAAATACCAGCAGAAGTAGGATCTTGCCAATAAGAAAGATCCATTATAGCAGAGTCAAACAAAGCTTGTGTAAAACTTTCAAATAAGCCATATTTTTTATAGTTCTCCAAATAAATTTTCAACTTTTTTACAAATACACTTTTTTTATGTTTTTCTTTTATAAAAGACCAAAAAGAAGATACTGCTTCTTTGTTTAAAGCATTGTATTCAAAACTGTCATCTGCTAAATCCTGATCCAGCAATCTAAAGTAAGGTGTTCTTAATAAAGCTTTTAGATTCACATCATCATAAGGGTTGATTAAAAATTTTAATAAAAATAAACTATCTAAAACCAGTCGGCTTTGTGAAATTCGGTTGTTAGAGCCATGCAATACAACTGGTAATTTTTTATTTCTTAAATAGTCAGCTGTTAATGACATATCTTCATTTTTAAAAGATAAAATAGCTATTTCACTATAAGCTACGCCCTGAGATTTTAGTTTTTCAATATAATTATATAAAGTTTGAAAAACAGTATATTGATAACTTTCTTTATCTTGTTTATCATAAGTAAAAAAAGAAAGATAAGGCTTAACAAAAGATTGAGTTTTATTATCTTTGGGAGCTTTAAATTTTATAAAATTATTCTTTTTAAAAAAATCATTATAAAAAGCTATCAATTCATCAGAGGAGCGATAATTGGTTTCAAGCCGTTCAATTTTTTCTGTTTCTTTTTCTCTACGATTAAAAACATCAGGATCAGCCCCTCTAAAAGAATAAATACTTTGAGCGGGATCTCCAACACAAGTTACATTCTTAAATTGTGTAATCTTCTCAATGATTTGCTCTTGAATCCAGCTTGTATCCTGATACTCATCAATAAACCAATAATCCCAATTTTTAGAAAAATCTTTAGCAATCCAAAAATGCTTTTTTAATAAATCGTAAGAAAATAAAAGCAAATCATTAGTAGTTAAAATAGAGCTACTCTTTTTTTGATCTAAGAATTTAAAAAAATACTCTTCTCCCGCTTTTTGTAAATCTTTAAAAACAGGTATAAAATTATCAGGGTTAAACTTATCCTCTTCTTGAAAAATTTTTTTTATTTTATTATCATCGGATAGACTTAATGCCTTTTTAACAGATAAAGCTAAAGAGTTGTCAAAATCATATTTATTTTTTTCTTTTTTAAAATCTATAAAATCTTTTTCATCATAAAAAGCAATTTTTCCATGTTTTAAATAATTTTCAAAATAGGATAAAAAAATCTCTCTCAAAACGGGATAAGGAAATTTTTGCAATAAAGAAAAATATTTATCATAAATAAATTCCTCAGCTAAAGAATCAAATAGTTCTTTATCATAAAAAGTATCAGATATTTCAAAATCAGGATTTAAGTCTATAAACCTAGAGTATTTTTTTAAAAATCTATTCAAAACTTTATCAATAGTAGAAATTTGAATAAAAGAAGATTGTAAATAATTTAAAAAAGAAGTGGTTTTTTGTAAATTTTCTTGAGATGAATTGTCTATTTTTTTTATAGCTCTTTCAAATAATCGCTCTTTAAGCTCTTGAGCCGCTTTTCTTGTAAAAGTACAAACAATTAGCTTTGGCTCTCTTTTTTTATTCAAAATAAACTTCTGGTATAACTGTTCAACGGAATCAGTCAATTTTTCAGTTTTTCCTGTTCCCGCTCCTGCTTTTATAAGAGAGCTCTTTAATATATCAAACATTTTTTTGTTCCTCTATACGACACCATTTTTTATAAAAACACTTTTTACATTTTTTTGGATCTAAAGGATTAGGAGAAAAATTCCCTCCTTCCATCTGTTTTACTTTTTTTTGAGTGAGTTTATTACTAGCTAGGATTGCTTTATTTAGAATCTCTTTTTCTTGTTGATGAACTCCTTTTTTGTTTAGGATTATACCTGAAAAGCTACTGTTTTTTTCTTCAAATCCTTTAGCAGAAAAATTATCCCCATAAGCAGAATAAAGTAAAGCTACTACTTTGCCAGAAGACAGTTTATCAACTAAACCTTTTTCTAAAGCCTGAACATAAAAAATAAGCTGAAGCTCTTCTTCTTTTGGCATTAACCAATTTTTAGTATGTTTAAGCTGTGAAGTGCTAGCTTTATAGTCTATCAAAACAAATTCTTTTGTTTTGATGTCCTGATCGACACGATCTAAACGACCTTTAAAAACATAAGAGCCTTCACTACTTATTTCTCCTTTTTCTTGATTCCAAAAAGCTTTCAAATCCACTTCTAAAGCTACAGGTTTTAAATTGGGAAATTTACTTCTCTGCTCTTTTTCTTTAATTAAAAATTCTTTTAATATACCGCTTAAATACTCTTTTATTAAAAGCCTTTGTTTTTCATGAATTATTTGTTCAATAGGAGGTTTCAGCTCTTCTATTAAAAAATCCTCTTCATCTTTTGTAAGCTTCAAATTAGGATAGTCTGTTAATACTTTTTGAAAAAGGGAATGAGCTAAGCTTCCTTTAAAAAGAGGCGATAACTCTCTTTCAACATCCTGAGTTTCATAAACATAAAATAAATTTTTCCCAGCATATTTAAAAGGACAGTCGCGATAAGTTTGAATAGCATGAGCTGATAAATGGTTTTTTTTATTTGGAACTATCAACTGATTTTTATTTTCAAAAGCCTGTCTTAATGATTGAGCTTGCTCTCTCGGTTTATCACTTAAAACTTTAGACAATTCCTTTTGTTTTATTTTATAATCCCAACTTAATACTTCTGAAATTTTTATTTTTTTAGCAGAAAATAATTGATCTGATAACATATAAATTAAACTTTGAGTTTGAATATCTCCTTTAAAGTTAAAAGGAGAATAACTTAGATAAACCTCATTGTAGTGAGAAGACTGCAAAAACCATAATAAACTATTTTCTTTTTGCCTATGAGAGTGTAAAGCAAGAGAAAAACCTAAATCCTCAAAGACTTTCTCTGATTCTTCTGCAAACAAAGAAGGATAATCTTTTAAAGATTCTTCTGTTAAACCTAAAATAAAAACATAAGATTTTTGAACAGAATATAAAGCATTAAAACTTAAGCTAGAAACTCCTTCATCTTGTTCAGCTTGAATTTCTAATTCCTTATAAAAAATTTCAGACTCAAAAAATCTAAGCCATGATTTATAAGTTAAACTTTCTTGTACTGACATTTTTTGAAAAACTGTTGATAAAACATCTATTAAATCTTTTGATTCTATATTTAAAAAATTCTTTAAAGAATCTTGGGTTTCAGAATTAAAGCCTTTAGTATTTTTATTATAAAATGGATAAAAAGACAAAAGCCATTCAACAAAAGCAACTCCTGTTATTTTTTCTTTACAATCTCTTACTTTCTCTTGAAATAAAAATTTTTTAACTAAATCTCTTTTTGGCTGATAAAAGTAATTGGCTTTAAAATTAATAAAGTTTTTAGATTCTCTATAAAAATAAAATACCTCTAAATCTTCAAAAGAAAACAGATTTAAATGAACGCGAGCGACTGATAATAAATACTTTATTTCTTTAAAATCCCCAAACTTAGAGTAAACTGTTTTTTTAAATGGAATATTTTCTTTATCAAAATAACTTCGTAATATAAACCAATAATCTTCTAAATTAGGAGCATAAATAACTATATCATTAGGTGAAATCCCTTGATTTATCAATTTACAGATTTGAATTGTAGCTTTTTTAACTTCTTCTATTTGAGTTTTAGCCTCTATTTTAAATACATTTTGTGAAGAATTTTTTGATAAAACTTCCTTTTCAGAAAAATATTCAAAAATTTGTTTTTTATCTAGCTCTTTTTCCCACATTTTATAAATGTCAAATTTACTTTTAAAAAAAGACTCATATCTCAAATCAGGAGATAAAATATAAACTTCTTTATAATCAGAAAGTTTTTTAAAAATTTCCTTTTCGCATAAATCAAGAGAAAAAGATAAATCAATCACAATTTTACTTTTAGGAAATAAAACATTATCAATTGCAGACAAATTATTTAATAAAATAAACTTCAATCCAGATTCACTTAAAACTTTTTTTCTTTCTAAAAATTCAAAAAATCTTTTAGATAAATTAAACCAGTTTTTCAAAAATAAATTTTTATTTTCATCCAACCACTCTTCAAAGTATTTTAAATTTTCTTTATCAATTAAAATTATTAAAAAATTATTAAAAAAATCTAGAAAATTTTTAGAGTTTTTTAAATTTTTAATCCAACTTTTGTTTTGATTAATACAAAAATCATAAAATAACTCTCTTAAATAAGCTTCTGGAATCAGATGCCATTCATTATTTATAGAATAAAACAGCTCTTTATAAAATTCATTAACCCTCATAACACAAGAGCCCGGCAGATAATGATATTTTTTTAATAATTCAGATTCTAAAAATATTTTTGTTTTTATATCTGATACAATAAAAGCTGAATCTTTGGGGTTAAAATCTATAAGAAACTCTGATTTTTTAGATTGATCTGCTATTTTTACAAATTTTAACATAAGGTCTTTTTTCTAAACTTTTAAACTGAGTAAAATTTTATTTAATTGAATCTCTAAACTTTCAAAATCCCCTTTATTGTCAATGATAAAGTCCATTTGATTTTTGACATCTGATTCAGGAATTTGCTCCCTTAAACGATCTTCAATTTCTTTTTCAGTCCATCCTTTTAAAAGCAATCTACGCTTCCTAATAGAAATAGGACAAGTAATTAAAATTTTTTTATCACAAGACTTAAGAATTGAATTAGAAATCAGTGGAGCTTCATAAAACACTCTTTTGACCTTTTGTTTTATTTGCTCATCCAAAAAACTCCTAAAGGCAAGACGGACTAAA
>JAPORL010000177.1 GCA_026712605.1 Pseudobdellovibrionaceae bacterium
ATCAAGAAACTTAAATAAGAATAAATAAACTTTAAAATTTCGGATATAGATTTTGCTACAAAATGATTTTCAGTCGCAATGTGTTCAAATCCGAACTCGCTTTTAGCTTTGTATCTTACAAGCTTTTGATCAAGAAACTTAAATAAGAATAAATAAACTTTAAAATTTCGGATATAGATTTTGCCACAAAGCGACTGTTAGTCGCAATGTGTTCAAATCCGAACTCGCTTTTAGCTTTGTATCTTATAAGCTTTTCACACAAAGTTTAAAACGGATTCAGATTTTGAACTAAATAGCGACTGAAACAGGATTATTTGCAATTACAAAGTATGCTCTTATTTTGGATTTTTTTAGTTCTTGAGTTGTCTTATAAAAATTTTAGAGCTAAGTAATAAGATGTCATGGAAAAAATTATTACAATTGATGGACTGGCTTCTTCAGGAAAAAGCGCTCTTTCTCAAAAATTATCTAAAAAAATAGGCTGGCCTTGGTTTTCCACAGGAGTTCTTTATAGAGGGATGGCTTATGTGGGCTATATAGAAAAATTTGATGAAAAAAAGTATCTTTCTTTTTTTAAATCTAAAGATTGGTTTATTAAACTGACAGAAAAAAAGAGTCTTTTTTTTTATAAGGGCGAAGATATCAGTTCTAAGCTTTATCAAAAATTTATTGATGAAAAAGCCAGTTTTTTTAGCTCTTATACTCTTTATAGAAAAGCTTTAATCCCCGTTCAAAGATCTTTTTATAAAGCTCAAAAGGGTTTAATTTTAGAGGGAAGAGATTGTGGCTCTATTTTATTTCCCTCCGCGCCTTTAAAGATTTTTTTGTCCGCTCCAGATAGAGTGCGGGCTAAAAGAAGGGCTGAAGATAGAAAAGAGCCGGTTCATGCCGTCTTACAGTCTCAAAAAAATCGCGATCAAAGAGATCAAAATCGTCATTTTGCCCCAGTTATTAAGCCGAAAAACGCTCTCTGTTTAAATTCAGAAGAATATAGTCTTAATCAGATTGTTGAACTTGTTTATGAGAAGGCTATAGATATTTTTCAATCTAAAACTTGATTTTAAAAAATTTTCCAGCTAAAATGACTGGGAAAATTTATTACTGGCAAAAATTTTTGCTATATTTTGTCTGCCCAAAAAAAATCTTTGACTTTTTTTTATAAAAGGTTTTTAAAGCTCAGGTAATAAAAATTTTAAAAGAAAGAGTGGTATGTCTTTATTTATGAATGAAGTAAAAAATAAAAATAAAAAATCAAAAGCAGAAGTGTTGGCTTTGTTAGATTCTTTAGATAAAGAAATTCCTTCTAATTTGGGATTGAATTCTTCCGAATCGGATGAGGGAGAGGAATTTAAAAAACTTTTTGAAAATACAATTAAAACTCAAGAGTTTAAAATAGGTCAAATTGTTCAAGGCACCATAGTTAAAATTACTGCTAATCATGTCATTATAGATATTAATTATAAAAGTGAGGGCATTATTTCTCGTTCTGAATTTTCTCAAATAAATGATTCAGAAAATGAATTAGAAGTGGGTAAAAAAATAGAAGTTTATATAGAAAAAATAGAAGATAAAAATGGAGTCGTTATTTTATCCAGAGATAAAGCTAATATTAAAAAAGTTTGGCAGAATATTATAAAAGTTCATGAAAATAATGAAGTGATAAAGGGTAAGGTTGTTGCGACAGTCAAAGGGGGCTTAAGTGTTGATGTGGGTATAAAAGCTTTTTTACCGGGAAGTCAACTTGATCTCAGACCTGTGAAAAATCTAGAGGCCTTTGTGGGAGAGACTTTAGATTTTAAAATTATAAAAATAAATCATAAAAGAGGAAATATTATTTTATCGCGAAGAGTGATTCTTGAAAAAGAAAGAGCTAATCTTCCTGAAACCTCAGAAATTAAAGAAGGTTCTATAGTGTCTGGATTTGTGAAAAATCTAACAGCTTATGGCGCTTTTATTGATTTAGGAGATAGAGATGGCTTGATTCATATTACAGACATGAGTTGGTCTCGTATAGAGCATCCTAATCAGATATTAAAAGTAGGTCAAAAACTAGATTTAAAAGTTTTAAAATTTGATTCAGAAAAAAATCGTGTCTCTCTTGGTTTAAAACAAATGAGTGAAGAAAAATGGGAAGAAAGTGTTTCAAAATACCAAGAAGGTCAAGTTATTAAAGCTAAAGTTTCCTCTTTTATAGATTATGGTGTTTTTGTTATGTTAGATGAGGGAGTGGAAGGATTAGTTCATGTCAATGAACTATCTTGGAATAGGAAAAGCAAACCCGCTCATCAGATGTTAAAATTAGGACAGGAAATAGAAGTTAAAATTCTTGAAATTAAAAAAGCTAGCAGAAAATTAAGCTTAAGTATTAAACAAACTAAAGAAAACCCTTGGTTAAAATTAAAAGATCAATTTCAAGTAGGACAAGAGGGAGATTTTGAAATTGTTGCAATTAGTGATTTCGGTTTATTTGTAAAAGTTACAGAAGAAATTGACGGTCTTATTAGATCTGTTGATCTGTCTTGGACAGAAAATATTAAACCCACTGAAAAGTATAAAGTGGGAGATAAAGTTAAAGCGCAAATTTTAGATATTGATATTCTTAATGAAAAATTCAGTTTAGGAATTAAGCAAACTAAAGAAAACCCTTGGTCTATTTTGGAGGAAAAATATCCTATAGGCTCTTCTCATGAGGTAGAGGTCATCAGAATTGTTGATTTTGGAGCTTTTGTTAAAATAGAAAAAAATATTGAAGGTTTAATTCATATTAGTGAATTAAGTAAAAAAAGAGTGGATAAAGTAGAGGATGTGGTAAAAGTGGGAGATAAAGTTAAAGCAGAGATTTTAAATATTGATAAATCAGCTAAAAAAATAGGTTTAAGTATTCGTTTATTAGAATCAAAAGCCAACACTTCTTCAGCTAATTTAAAAAACTCTGAAGTTAAAGAAAAACCACCCCGTGTTATGGAAAACTTTTTTGCTAAGGCTTTAAAAAAATCTATGAAATTAAGCAATACCGAGGCAGAAGTAAAAAAACCATTAAATGAATCTTCTAATCCTAGCGATTCAGAAAAGTAGGAGTTTAATAATGATAAGAAGACCGATTATCTATCTTATATTTTGTTTTTCTTTAACTTCATGTTTGGATTTAAACCAAGTTCAGCCTAAAACACGAACTGTTAAAAAGAATTCCATTCTCTTATTAAGAATAGAAGGGCTTATTACTAGTGAGCTTTCTGAACGATTTATGTTAAATGTCAGAAGGCATGCCAATAAAGATAAAATAAAAGGGGTTTTAATACGCGTAAACAGTCCCGGTGGCACTGTAGGAGCCAGTCAGGAAATTAATGCCACTGTTCTTGAAATAAAGAAACGCTATAAGAAGCCAGTTTATGTCAGTGGTGGTGACCTAGTAGCTAGTGGAGCTGTTTATTCTATTGTTTCGGCTGATAAAATTTTTGTTAATCCTGGGACTCTTTTTGGATCTATTGGAATTTTAATGCAATTTAGCAACATTTCAGAATTAATTCGCTGGGCTAAAATGGAAATCTATAATCTTAAAGCGGGTGAATTTAAAGACAGTGGAAGTCCCTTAAGAGAAATGACATTGAGAGAAAGAGAGCTTTTTGAAGATTTAATGGAAGGGACTATGGAACAGTTTAAAACAGCTATTCTTGAAGGTAGAAAAATAGAGGATTCCAAGTTAGAACAGTTCGCAGACGGGCGAGTCTTTTCAGGAGTAGACGCTTTAGAATACGGTTTAGTCGATTCGGTAGGGACATTTAATCAAACGATTCGGGAAATAGGAGAAAAAACAGGGCTGGGATCGGATCCGGATTTATTTGATCCCGATGCAAAAACTTCTTTTGAAAGATTTTTTGAAACTTTGTCTTATAAAAAAGTGCCTTTTTTATCTAATGTTTTTTCTAAAATCAATCAATTTGATAAACTTTCTGGACACACTCTTTTTATTTTGCCTTCTTATATAAAATCTTACTAAATGAAATATGTTTCTCAAATGTATAATTTTAATATCTCTTCTGTTGTTAAAACAATATTAATAGTTAATTTTGTTATCTGGTTTGCTCTAGTTGTTATTTTACAAGGTCTTTTTTTTGAAAAAAACTATGTATTTTACTTTCTAGGATTAACACCCAATAGAATCTTTCAAGATTTTTGGCTTTGGCAAACTTTTACTTATATGTTTGTCCATGCTCAAGGGGTATTTCATATTTTATTTAATATGTTTGCTCTTTGGATGTTTGGCTCTGAGCTAGAAAGACTTTGGGGTGCGAGATTTTTTCTTACTTATTATTTGGTTTGTGGTTTAGGAGCGGGCTTTATTTATTTATTATCTTTATTTATTGGCTCTTCTTTTTTCAATTTAGATTCAAGCTCTTTTTCTATCCCTATGGTGGGAGCTTCTGGTGCTATTTTTGGAGTTTTATTTGCTTATGGTTTGATTTTTAGTGAGAGAATTATTTTATTTATGATGATTTTTCCTATGAAGGCTTTTCACTTTACTTTATTAATTGGGCTTATAGAGTTTGTAAGCCTAATTAATAGTGGTGTGGGGAGCCCTGTCAGTCACTTATCCCATTTAGCCGGATTTTTGACAGGCTTTTTATTTTTGCAAAGTTGGAAAAAAATACAAAATTTAAAGATTCGTAAGTGGAAAAGACGGCCAACACACTTGAAAATTTTGAGAAATGAGAGTAATGAAGATAAAAAAACTTATCATTGAAGATATTTTATAAAAAAGAGGAGATTTTATTATGTCAGATTTATTAAAAAACTTGAAAAAATTAAAATATGATAAAAGGATGATCAATTGGAATTTAAAACAAAAAGTTATCACAAAAGAAGAGTATGAAAAACATTTAAAAGGATTGGAAGATATGTCTGACTTAAAAGAGACAATGAAAGAAGTTCAAGAAAAATCTAAGCCTGAACACTCTTCTTAAATTTTTTTGCCTGTCGGATACATGTATTTTTTGTTATCTGTATCCTTTATTCGCTAACAAAAGTTACTGTGCTGGTTTGACATGTGTATATTAATGTATCTCCCGATTCCTTCCTATTCAGATTAAAACTGTTTAGAGAGTATGTATAGCTGTTACTATTATTTCAACAGGAATTTTATGTAAAAAATCTTTAAAAACTAGCTGTATTAGGAAATAAAGCCTAGAGCCTTTTTTAGTAAGAGGCAAGCTGTTTTTCTTTGTTAAAAAGGGAACTGAGGCTAAGGTTTATCTTAGTATTAAAGCGGCTAAAAGTGATATCTTTGAGTGGATTGAAGCTTAGTATAACACTAAAAACTTTACTCAGCTATTGGATATAAAAGCCTCCTAGAGTTTGAAAATATTGTTTTAAATAAAACTTTTAATTTTTTATCGCATGTTATTTACCACAAGTATTCGCTTGCTTAATCCAAGTTCCATCAGAACATCTATATGAACAACCTCCACTACTAGAATTAATACAGTGTCCAGTTTCACGTCCATGATAGGGTGAAGCTTCAACCCAAGTTTCACCCACTCCCACTCCTAACTGATATCTTACTACTTTGCAAGCTTGTTTAGTACCAGGATTAAATATCCTAATAGGACACCGTCGTTTGTTATTTCGTTCATTCCGTTCACGTTTCTGTCCATCTTTTGAGACACGTTGACAGTTATTTATAACAGCAGTCCAATTTCCATTGTTGCAAGTATATTTGCAGTCCCTATTCATTCCAAGTCTTAAGAGCGGTCCATGACTACTCATTATTCTGTGACTAAAAATAGAACATCTTCCTCGTATAGTAACACCGCCATTAGTTTCCCTTAAATGACAATATGCATGTCCTTTAAAACCATTCTGTCCTTTAAAAACTTGAGCAGTACAAGGGCTTCCACCTTCACATTGATTAGCAGTTGCATTCCAGTTGGGTTTATTTGTTGGGCACTCACATTGGTTAGTATTTGAATCCCATCTCGTTTTTTCCCCTGTGCAAGCTACACAATTGGTTCCATCCCAGTTTGGTTTATCTGTTGGACACTCACATTGATTGTTATTCCAGACTTTCCCCCCTGTGCAAGGAGCTTGGCAATTGGTTCCATCCCAGTTTGGTTTATCTGCAGGACACTCACACTTATCAACATTCCAGACTTTTCCGCCTGTGCAAGTTATACAATTTGCTCCATAAGTGTTATCAGGGCAAACACATTGAGTTCCATCCCATTTAGTTTTTGGCGCTGTACAAGGAGCTTGGCAAGTTGTACCATCCCAGTTGGGTTTATCTGCTGGACATACACATTTTGTTCCATCCCAGCCAGTTTTTGGAGCTATGCACCAACAATCATTTCCTCTCCATTCTGCACCTTCTACACATTTTTTACATTGAGTTCCATCCCATTTAGGTTTATCTGCAGGACACTCACATTGGTTATTATTCCAGACTTTTCCGCCTGTGCAAGCTATACAATTTGCTCCATAAGTGTTATCAGGACACACACATTGAGTTCCATCCCATTTAGTTTTTGGCGCTGTACAAGGAGCTTGGCAAGTTGTACCATCCCAGTTGGGTTTATCTGCTGGACATACACATTTTGTTCCATCCCAGCCAGTTTTTGGAGCTATGCACCAACAATCATTTCCTCTCCATTCTGCACCTTCTACACATTTTTTACAATTTGTTCCATCCCATTTTGGTTTATCTGCTGGACACTCACATTGGTTATTATTCCAGACTTTTCCGCCTGTGCAAGGAGCTTGGCAAGTTGTACCATCCCAGTTTGGTGTAGTTGCTGGGCACTGACAAGTTTTAGTAGTTATGTTCCAAGGTTCTTGTCCTGTACAAGAGATACAGGTATCTGTTATATCAAAGTGTGGAGTAGTTGCTGGACACTCACAAGTATTAGTATTTGTATTTCTTTGCTGACCTCCAGTACAAACAACCATCTGAGGAATAAGGACACAAGAGCTTGTTCCAGCATCCCACTGGTTTCCATTTGGACAAGCGCAAGCCACACCATTAAACTCTTGTCCTCCTGTACAACTAGCAATAGCTGTAAAACTACATCCAGAGCCACAGGTTCCTCCATGCACAATCACTCCGTTTTTTCCGGATATACAAGAAGGGGCAGAATTATAAGCTGAAGCTTTTAAATCCACTTGTAAACACCAATCCTTTTCCCATTTGCTTATGGAAGTTTGAGAGGAGCTGTTGTTTATTTTAAAAACTCCATTTACAGCTTGAA
>JAPORL010000058.1 GCA_026712605.1 Pseudobdellovibrionaceae bacterium
GGCGGCCGTAGCTCAGTTGGTAGAGCTCCAGATTGTGGTTCTGGCTGTCGCGGGTTCAAATCCCGTCGGTCGCCCCACTTGATTTCGCAAACTTCTTGGATTTTGTGTTTGAACATTTCAGAAAATGTCGGAATATTTCAAGCCCTCGTCTTTCTTGGTTAATCAGGCAACTGCCATTTCGCTGTGTTTATGTCCGTGTATTTTCCGGTGTTTCAATTTTATGCTACGTGAAGCTACATATTGGGCTACACGGATTTTTAATTGGTCGGGGACTTTTTTGGTGGGTGAAAAACAAGGAAGCAAAGAGACTTGCTTTTATATAAAGGATCTTGTTAGTTTTAGAGATATGTTTGAACCTTATTATCAGGAGAATGATTTTTCTCTTTATCATGGCAATTGTCTGGATATATTAAAATCTCTTCCAAAAAATTCCGTGAATATGATTTTTGCAGATCCACCTTATAATTTATCCAATGGAGGCTTTTCTGTTCATTCAGGCCAACGGGTAGATGTGCATAAAGGGGATTGGGATCAAAGCTCCGGGACTGATGAGGATTTTACTTTTCATTCAAATTGGATAAAAGCCTGTCGTCGGGTTCTCAAACCAGAAGGGACTATTTGGATCAGTGGTACTTATCATTCTATTTATCAGTGTGGTTTTGCTTTACAAATGGCGGGTTATAGAGTGTTAAATGATATTGCATGGTATAAACCCAATGCTCCTCCTAATATCGGTTGCAGGTGTTTTGCAGCCAGCCATGAGACTTTAATTTGGGCTTGTAAAGAAATAAAAGCAAAATACACCTTTAATTATGAAGATATGAAGTTTGGCTTTTGGGGAAAGGACTTTATCAAAAAGCCGGAAAAACAAATGAGATCAGTTTGGTCAATTAATACTACCCCTACTTCTGAAAAAACGGCCGGCAAGCATCCAACGCAAAAACCTCTAGAGCTTTTAAACCGCATTCTTCAGGCTAGTACAAAAGAAGGAGATTTGATTTTGGATCCTTTTACAGGAAGCTCTAGTACAGGAATTGCTACCTATCGTTTAGCTAGATCATTTATTGGTATTGATAATAATCGCCAATTTTTAAATTTATCCATTAAAAGATTTCAAGAATCAAAACATATGACTCAACTTGAATTATCCCCTTAAAAGAATGGCACAGGCAAGCAGTAAATCATGGAAAAAGATATTTGATGATTACAATATTCATCAGCATATTTTTGAAAAAGAACCTTTCCATATTTCTGCAAACCAAATTAAAACAGCTTGTCAAAAATTTAAAAAAACTGGTGAAAAAGAAGTTCGTATATTATGTACACAAACTAAGAGGGAAGATCGTCCAAATATTTTTAAAGAAAAACAACTTTTTTTGTTGCCCATTAAAAATGGGCACTATTGTATTGTAAAAGGTGAAGGTTATGTTGATGTTCCAAACATTGACAAGGAAGTCATTTTGTATAAATCAAAACTAAGCTTTGACTTAGATACTTCACAAGTTGGTCAATCTGAAATGCAACATCTTGATTATGCTTATGCCTCCAGTTTAATAAAACCATTCACAGATGATGACAGCCTCGTTTTAACAATTCGTGGAAGAAAATATACAGAGAAACCATTTGAATTTTTTGTCAATAATCAAAAAGTTCAAGTCAGAGGAGTTCAAACAGAGGTAGATGCTGGTTATGAGGGTAAAGATAAGGTTGTTTTAATAGAGGCAAAAAACATAAAAGCAAACAATGTAATTATTAGACAAATGTATTATCCTTTTAAAAAATGGAAACAAGAAACACAAAAGCAGATTATAAATTTGTTTTTTCAAAAGATAGAAGATACATATTCTATCTGGCAATTTGAGTTTGAAGATGAAAAAGATTATAATAGTGTAAAATTAAAAAAAGCAATAAAATTTAAAATAAAATTAATATTATTATTTGTCAGAAAATTTAGATTAAAGAGAGTTAGAAAAATGAAATTTGATAGAGAAAAGATAAAACATTTTACAGACTATTGGTTTATTGTAACTTGACAACACAATTCTAAGTAATAAAAAATATTTGAGTTTTTATTATTAAAAATAACTGTCTTTGGTGAGATAAACCCTCCTGATGAGCAATTATCTTATACCTGTGAGATTGGAAAGCGAGCCTTGCCATATATGAAAGCCCGGCGAATAGCTACAACAGATGTTTATAAACGCTTGGCAGGTATGGGAGTAAGAGGAAGCACAAACAAACTCAGTT
The DNA here is from genome assembly GCA_026712605.1 of Pseudobdellovibrionaceae bacterium. Taxonomy (GTDB): domain Bacteria; phylum Bdellovibrionota; class Bdellovibrionia; order Bdellovibrionales; family UBA1609; genus JACOND01. The sequence continues at coordinate 2,248 of JAPORL010000058.1, forward strand.
ATGGTTTGCACTTCCATGCTTTTTCCAATAATTTAGTTATTCCCTTTGTAAAGAAAATGAAGTAAGATGCTACATAGTGCTACACAGGATTTAAAAGTTTTTGTGTTTTCAAGTGATTGAGCAGGAAATTGATCGGTCGCCCCATTTTTATAAAACAAGTCTTGTATTTGTCGGACCGTAGCGCAGACCGGTAGCGCGCCAGTATGGGGTGCTGGAAGTCGCAGGTTCAAATCCTGTCGGTCCGACCATCCTCTTATAAATGATTGATTTTTATTAAGATTTTTCCCTGAATTAACTTGAAATCTTGAGATATAACATAAAAAAGCTTGAAAATAATTAAGCTTCGTCTTAAAAATATAAAAAATAAATTATTTGCTAATTTATATAAAATTTTTCATTAGTAAGGAAGGTAAAAAATGAAAACAATACTTATAAGCTTTTTACTCATTTTTAGTCCTGTCGCTAGCAGTAACGCTTTCTTATTAGAGACGAATAACGCTTTATTACGGACCAATAACACTTTATTAACAGAACAAACTTGCCTTATTAGACATCAAATAAAACTACAAAAATACAATGCTTGTATAAATATATGTATTCTAGAGTCTTCTTATAATGATGCTTCAGCTAGATACAGATGCTATCAAAATTCTTGTAAGCGTCCAGGGAACCCATCTTGTTAACTCAATTAAATAGATCTCTTTAATTAAACTTTATTTAAGCTTTTAGAAAAAATTTGAACTTTAGACAAAGTTTTTTTAATTTAATTTCTTGCTTTCTTGATATTTAACGCATTGTATAGAATTGAAAAAATACATTAAAAATAAGCAGTTAGAGCTTTACTTCTGTCTTAAAAACAAAACTTAACCATAAATTTACAAACTGATGAAACTATCTGTCCTAAGCTTTTCTTGTAGGAGTTTTTGAACAATGAGCTTTTACTTAAAAAAATAGGAATTTTTGAACAAGGAGATTTTATTTAAAAAAATATGAAGTTTTTAGCAATTTACTTCATTAGTTTTTTTATACACCTTCCTATTTACTCTCAATCGGGTGAAAAGCCTTTAGTCATTATAGCTAGTGATTTTGACGGAACAATCACTCAGTTAGCTGGTCATAATTTTCTAACTGAAGTGGATTTATTTAGAACAGATAATTATAAAGACAGCTCTTTTTTTGCAATTGAAAAAGCTTTAAAGCCCTATCAATTAAATTTTGATGATCTTCCTTACTCTTTAGAAATTACACAAGAAGAATCTTTATTTTTGAAAAGCTTTTTTAATAAAGGAGGAAGTATTCCAAATTATAAAATTTTGGAGTTAGAGCCTATTCCTCAACTAAAAAACAGAAAACAAAAACTAATCTTAATTCCTGGTCTTTATCAAATGGAGTATAGAGATTCTTTTAGAGAGGATAAGCTTTTATTGAAGGATTACAAAAGATCAAAACAGCTTGCTAAAGAGCGCGGTCTTAGTCTTAACGAGTTATTTAATTTTGGTTTAGATCTAATAAATGCTAATTTAAAAAAAGAAACCTCAAAAATAATTATTCATACTATGAGAGGTCAATCCTCTAAAGCTTTTAAAACTCTTTTTTCTGAAATGCAAAAAGATAAACTGCTTGTTGGCGATAAAAAGGATTTAGACAAAATAGAAGTTTATCCTATGAATCGTCCTGAGTCTGTTATTTATGGACCTGATTTTGACAAGCGAAAAGAAGACTTGCTTGCAAAAGAATTAAAAAGTTTACAATCTTATATCAGATCCAGCCCTTATAAGGAAATACATATTGTTTTTGCTGAAGATGAATTAAAGTCTCTTTACACTATTAACGGATTGTTTCAAATGGAGTCTAAAAGCGCTCATCTCAATCATGTTTATTTTCATGTTTTATTTACAGGTCCCACAGAGCTCTTAAATAAATTGGATGTGCAAAATAATAACAGATTTGTGACTTACCTGAATGGCATTCAGTCAAAAACTTCTGCTCAACATGCGGAGCTTGTTGGTATGCCTTTAAAAAGAATGAATGAATTATCAAGGAATTTGAAAAAATTGAATCAACCTGTTTTTAAATGCCAACAAGCTTTTATAAAAGGAAAATAATGTTAGTTTTCAAATCTAAGTTTTATTTGACAGTTTTTTTATCTTTCTCCTTAAGTGCTTTTGCAGATAATAATTGTAAAGAGTTATTTCAAACTGATGATTTTAATTTTGAAAAATTAATTAAAAGTAAAACTCAAAACTCTTTATATGATAAAAACCGAATTTTATTATATAGCTCTATAAATAAGCTTGAGACGAAATTTTATAAAGAAAAATCAGATACGCAAATTTCTAAAGAAGACCTTTTATTTGTTAAATCCATTATTTTAAATAAGAAAACACCATATACCATTAAATCCATGTTTAAAAAAATGAGTGAAGAAAAAAAAGAAAGAGTTTTTTCTATTTTTTCTCAATTTGTATTGTTTTATTACTCTAAGCATTTAGTTTTTCCTGTTCAAGAGCCGTTTTTAAAAAAATTTAATTTAAACAGTCTACAGTTTAAAAGCTTTTTAAACTCTGGCTTTGGCTATAATAGCTATAAAGAATTTATAGAGGATATTAATCCTATTTTTTACTTTAGCCATCTTAAAAATCGGGAAGTCATCATTTCAGCTTATATTAAAGCTATTAAAAACAACCATAACCAAGACAATAAGCCTTATCATCAACCAGAGCTATTGGATATATTAAAAGTATTAGAACCTCAGTACCCTGATCTAAATGTGAATGTAATAGGGAAATTGTTGGGGCTTAAGCCTTCTTACTTTAAAGATGAAAACTTATTTACAGGTTGGACTGATATTAAAACTTCCGCTAAGCTTTTAAATCCTAAAATATTTAATAATTTTGTAGATACGAAAATTTATTATGAGCAAGCAGAGCTTTTAGCAAAAACTTTAAAAGAATCTAATAAAGCTTTTATTATTACAAGCGCTACAGCAGGTGTGCCACTTAATGATGGCTTTTTTAATAATTTATTATCTTTAGCCACTAAAAAAGATATTCCTTTAGTTGTAATGGCAGTTAATAGAGAGACAGAGCATTTACCTTATATGAAATTGGTTGAAAAAGCCGATGGCTCAAAAACTTATGTTTCTTTTTTACCAGATCCGTCTCAAAATGAAAAAGAGGAAATCGCCGCTTTAATGGAACAAAATAAAGTGATTCCTTTGCATGAGATACCTAATGTTTATGTTATCTCTTATACTGTTAATTTAACAAATTATTTAACTATTAACTCTATTCCTATTATGCCAAAAAATTTTAATCCTTTGGCTTCTTTAAACAGATTGCTTAGGGTGCAAAGCGGAAAAATAAATATTATAGCTCATCCTCAATTAAAGCTTGAAGTTCAACAAGGACCTGTTAATCACATTTCTCCATCTGTTTATATTTCTACAGGCAGTATTTCTGAAAGGGTTTATCCTTATAGAACATCAATACAAGGTCGTGTTTCTGAATTAGCTAAAAATGTTCATACTTTTTCAGCTTGGCTTTTTGAGCCACCAGATAAAGATGCCGGTCTTAATGAAAACTCAGCGCCCGGCTTATATCATTTTCGGCCCTTGTATGAAAGAGAGCTTGTAGATACTAAAAGCAATTCAGCTATTTATAGAGGTCTAGCTGATCAAAATTATTTTTATGGAAATAATGGAGAAAAACTTCCTTTAGAAGTGGAATATCTTATTTTAGGAGATTTACATGTGGGTAGTACAAATCCTAAAATGTTTAAAATATTAGCTAAATTGTTAGAGAAGAATCCAACAGCAAACTTAGTTTTGCATGACGCTTTTGACGGCGCTTCTATTAATCATCATACAGCCGAGCAAGTTGTATCCTCTAGTCAAAAACAAAAAAGTGATTTAGATTCTTTGGAGTCCGAATATAAAAGAAATGTAGAAGTGATAAATAGCTTATTGGAATTAACAGCAGGCAAATTATATTTTGTCAACAGTAATCATCCTATGTGGTTGAAGAATCTTTTAAATGACAAAAAAGCTTATTCTGATTCTATCAACTCTAAATTTGTAACAGAAATTAGACATGCTGTGGAATTGGAGAATTTAGATCCTTTTGAATACTTGTATCAAAAAAGAGAAAGTTACCATCAAAATCATCCTAACTTATCTGTGAAAGAACAATTAATTGAGGAAAATATTTATGTGACAGATCCTGAAAGAATTGTCATTTTAAAATCAGGTGAGCCTCTTTATGCAGGAACAAAAACGAAGCCGATTATGATCCATGGGCACGGTCACAATGTTTCGGGAGGAAAAACAGGAGTAGGACCTTCTAATATTCCTAATTTAGGTGAATCGGTTGTTGGTCATACCCATAGCCCTTCTATTCATTCTGGTGTAACCAATGTAGGAACTTTCACAAAAGAGATACTATCTTATACAAAAGACAGTCTTCTTAGCAAATGGATGAATGGTCTGGGGATTATTTATAAAAACGCTTCAAAAACAGATTTAATAGTGGTTCACCCTTTATTAGAAAAGTCTGAACCTATAACTAGAGAGCCTTTAGATCCTAAGAGTCACTTTTCAGATGGTTTTCCTAATGTGATATTGCCTGATAATGAAGTTTTACCGACAGCTCATATGACCTCAGTCCATGACAACTACAAAAAAAAGAAGCAATGAAAAAAGTAAGTGATTCTAGCTATTCCATTTGAGATTTCCAATTTAAAAGTTCTGGCTTTATTTATTCCTATTTCAGTCCCTTTTAAATACACTGCGACCACAGGTCACTTTGTGGCAAAACGTATTGTCTGAGATTTTAAGCTATATAATTATAATTAATAAAAACATATTGATTAAA
>JAPORL010000083.1 GCA_026712605.1 Pseudobdellovibrionaceae bacterium
CTAAAAAATAAAGCTCAGAAAATCTGAAAAAATAATGAAATAGCCTATAGAATAAAAAACAAAATAAAAAATCAAAAATAAAACAGAAGTGTTGAAATTATTTTAAATAAAAAGCTTTGAGACATTTAACTAAAATTTAAAAATAATATTTTTAAATTCTGGAACTGTTTTTATCTATAAGTCTTGCTATTTTTTATCTTCTCCTTTAATTTAAAGTTTAAAAGCTGGGAGCCTTTTAAGACATGATTTTTAATAAAAAAGCTTTTAGTTTAATTGAAATTCTATCTTCTATTTTATTGCTGTCTAGTTTGATAGGAATTATAGTTCAGCTTTCTTATGGGAATAACAAACGAGTTAAAAAATCTCGGCAATTAAGACAAATTGCCATGCTTTTAGAACTTAAAATGACAGAGCTTCAGCAAGAATTTCAAGGTGAGAATATTATTAATCTTCCTGCCACAGCTCAAGGACAGTTTGCAGACAAAGAAAATTATTTTTGGTCTTATCAAACTCAGCCTCTTCAGCTTCCTGATACCGATCTTCTTTTATCTCTAATGAACTTGCCTGATAATGAATTAAACAATCAAATGCTTGAAGTTTTTAAATCCGTTTTATCAGATACAGTTATAGAGTTAAAACTGACAGTTAACTATCAAATAGAAAAAGAGTTTGAATATTCTTTAAGCGCTTATTTTATCAATTACAACGAAGCCCCCGATTTTATTTTAAACTATATTAAAAATATAATGCCTCAGGGACAAGGAGCAGTTTTATGAATTTTTCTAAAGGAATGACTTTATTAGAGATGCTACTTTCTTTAGGAATTTTTACTTTTATGTTTATTTTTATCACTCAAACTGTTAAGCAAAGTCGGAGATATGCTCAAAAAGTAAAACAAGATATTGATAAAAGAAGTTCTTTTGATTATGTGTCAGAGCTAATTAAGAAAGATTTTAATTCTGCTTCTTTTCTTTTTGATCTGAATGATAACTTTAGAAAGAACTTCCCTGTTAGAAAAAATTTAGAAGAACAGATAAATAGTTTTTCTAATCTGTCAGATGAAGAACGAGAAACAGACAAACAGCCAGAAAAATCTGTAAAAAATTTACCAGTGTTTATGAGTCCTTATTTTACTTTCACAGGAGAAGAAGATAAACTGGAGTTTGTTTCTTACTCTATAACACAATCGGTTGACAATAACATAGAATCTTTAAATCAATGGATTCAAGTTATTTATTTTGTTGAAGCCTGTCCTTCATTAAAATCGTCTTCTTGTTTAATGCGAGCCTCTAAAAAATATTGGAATTTGGAAGAAGAGCCACAAGAGGAAGAGAAATTAGTTCTTTTTAGAGATTTTAATTCTTTAAAGTTTTCTTATTTAAGTGGTTTAAATTTAGGAGATTCAGAATGGGAAGATAGCTGGAAAGTAGAAAGAAGGCTTTCTTTTTTTGAATCTTCTGTAGCTTATCCCCAAGAGCTTCCTTTTCCTTTCAGAGTAAAGCTTGAAATAGAAACTAATAAAATCAATCAGACAGAGATTTTTAATGTTTCTAATCCTTATTTGCGATCTTGGAATCCTTTTTCTAAAGAGTTTTTTAATTTTTCTAAATGGAAACCACCTAAAAAGAAACCAAAAACTAAAAAAAGATCACAAACTAAAAAAACAAGCAAAGAGATTAAGAAAAAATGAAAACATTATATTACAGATTAAAACAAAAAGGAGGAGCGGCTTTATTAGTTATTTTAGCGGTTTCCAGTTTAATTTTGCCTTTATTGCAGGGAGTTTGGCTAGATTCTCAAGTGGACTATCAATTTAAACGCTATCATTTGAGTAAAATGCAGGCCCGCTGGAATGCTCAATCAGGAATGGGTTTGAGTTTGTTGAGACTTTATATTTTTAAAGGAATTGAAAAATCTACTCCAAAACAGATGATATCTTTAATTCGCCCCATATTAGATCAAATTTGGCTATTTCCTTTTTCATGGCCTTTACTTGAGCTAGAAGATATGTTGGAAAGTGACAAAGACGATTTAGAAAATTTAACTAAGCTTTCTTTTTTTAAAGGATCTTACAGCTTGTTGATAAGCGCAGAAGATGGTTTGTTTGATGTTAATGATCTTTCAAGTCCTTTGCCTTTTTTAAAAGACTTTATCTATGATGGTTTATTTAATATTTTATGGAATACTATACAATTAAATGAAGATTTAAAAGAAAAATACGATCAAAAAGATATAGAAGAAATATTAAATAATTTATCCGATTGGACAGATTTGGATAATGAAAGTCAAAATGGAGGAAGTGAGACGCTTATAGAAGAAGGTAAATTTCCTCTCAACCGTTCTTTTATTTCTATAGATGAAATAAGAAAAGTTCCAAAAGTGAACCTAGAGATATTTGAAATTTTAAAGCCTCATATTACGACTTATGGCGCTAAATCTTTAAATATAAACTATACAACAGAAGAGATTTTATTAGCTTTACAATTTCCTAATGGTTTAGCAGAGCAAATCTTATTGAGAACTCAGAGTGATTCTGAATTTTATGAGCCTTTTTTAAGCCAAGAAGATTTTTGCGGTTTTAATAGAGATCAGGGATTTGATTGGTGTGAAGGGATAAAAACTAATTACCAGTCTTTAGATATGTTGAACTTTAATTTTCCTATATCTTTTCGGATTAAATCTAATGGCAAGTATAGAAATCAGTTAGTAGAGCTAGAAGGCTTACTTTATGATTTATCCTCTTCGGCTCTCAACTATCAAAAAGCAGTCTATAGAGAGCAAAAAAGACAGGATAAAAAGGAGGAAATAGATAGTTTTGAAAGAAATCAAGGGGAAGATTTGCCACAGACCGAAAAAAAAGAAGGGATAAAATTTGACTACTCTTACTACAAATCTTTGGTTATAATGTTTATTAAAGAAAATCTATAGAGCTTATAGACAACTCTTGAGGTGACATGATAGTTAGTATTGGTTTTTATATTTCAAAAGACAGTTTAAATGTAGCAGAGTTGTCTTTTTCTGATAAAGGGCCAGAAATACTTTCTGCCAATAACTTATTTTTTAAAGATCCTGAATCTGAAGAAGAAAAGCATATTCTGCTTTCTAAAGAAATAAAAAGAATTGAAGAGCAGTATAAAGGGAAAAACATACGCTTATGTTATGCTATTTCTCAAAGTTTAGTTTCTAGTTTTTTTGTAGAATTTCCCTTTAAAGAGAAATTTAAAATTTTAAAAACACTTCCTTTTGAAGTGGAAGATAAAACTCCTTTTCAATCAGACAAGGTTTATTTTGATGCTCGTATTTGTAGATTGTTAGATAATAAAAGTTCTGTTCTGGTCTTTGTTACTCCAGAAGAAAATATCAAAGAGTTTGTAACTTTCACCAAACCTCTAAAAAGGAATATTCATCTATTAAGTTGTTCTTCTTCTGCTTTAGCTAATTTATTGGAGACATGGAATGTTCCTTTATCTAAAGCTCAAAACTTAAATAAGGGAGAGCTTTTTGTTTATCTTGGAGTTGAAAACAGTTTAGCTCTTTTTTATAAAGAAGGCTTTTTAAATCATGTGTTTGTATTAAATTGGGGTTGTCATGGGATTATAGAAGAAATGCAAAAGTCTTATAAACTGACAATAGAAAAAGCCTATGAGGAATTTTTTTCAAAGGCCTTTGTACTCACTCAAGTAAAAGGCTTTACAAAGGAACAAGTTTTTTTTTCTAACCTAATAAAAAAACATATAAAAACTTTAGCTCCAGAACTGAAGCTCTTTAAAGTGTCTTTAGAAACACAGCTCAGTGAATCTTTTTCAAAAATTGTTATTTTTGGAAGAGGATCCATGATTCAAAACTTAAGTTCAGTTTTAACAGAAGAGTTAGATCTTCCTGTTTCTAAACTAAAGAAATTTTCTCCTTTTCCTAATTTTGATCTACAGCAAAAGCCTTTATCTGATATCGCTTTAGGTTTAGCTTTAGAGGGATTAAAAAAATCACCTTATACGGGTTTAAATTTTTTACAATCCACTAAAAAAAGTTCTTTTTTTCTCTATCCAAAAAAATGGAAAAAGACGATTTTAGTTTCTCTTTTTTGTTTTGTTATTTTTTCAATATATGCTTTTATAAGGCAGTTTGAGAGTTCTTTACTTTCGCAAAAAATAGATGAAGTCTTTAAAAGTTATGGACAAAAAATAGCTTATTTAAAACCCAGCTCAATTAGTATTGAGAGCTTAGAAAATTTTTTATCTGCAAAAAAAGAAGAAAAAGAAGATGAAAAAATTGTTAAAGAGGAGTTAGAATTCAAACAACCTATAGATTACCTTGAGCAAATTGTTCAAAAAACAGGCCCTGCAGAACAATGGGGCTTACGCTTACAATATTTAAAAATAAGAGATCGAAAAGTGGAGATGCGAGGTTTAATAGAAAAAAGCTCTTTAGAAAAATTTAAAAAACTTTTACAAAGTTTATCTTTTGAAAAAACTTTTAAGGAAACTAAAGTATCCTTAAGTGAGAAAACTTTAAATGAAATAAAAGCTGAACAAGAAATTAAGGATAAAGAAAAAATAAATTTGGAAGAGCAAATAAAGTCTTCATCAGAAGACAGCTCTGAGTCCACAGATAAGGATTTAAACAAACTGAGTTCATTTTCTTATTCACTCATTCTTAAAGAGGAGTTATAGGTAGATGCTTAAAATATTACATGAGCTGAAAAAGCGAATCATTGATTTTTTAAAGAACTTTGAAAATCGTTTTTTAGAAAGCAATGTTTTTAATATTTTAAAGGAAAAATACCAATCTTTAAATATAAAACGGCAAAAACTTATTAAGTATCTATTGATAGTTTTTATATTCATTTTGATAGTGTATATTCCTATTTCTAATTTGTTTTCATCTATAGGATCTTGGATGGATTTTAAGCAAAAGTATGCTTTATCTTTAGACCTTTTGTCATTTAGGGATATACGATCTTCTTTATTTAAAGATGATAAAGCAGGTTTAAAAATGAAAGTTGAAAATATAACTAAAAAATATACAGAGGAAAGTGTTTTAGTAACAAATAAAAACTTATCTTTTCCTAAAGCTAAATCTGTTCAAAAAGTTTTATTTAGTTTTAAACTTAAGCATTTGAATATTAAGCAAGCTATTAGATTAGGCGCAGAGTTACAGACTTTGCCACAAGCTCGTTTAGCTGAGATTATTTTGTCTGAAAATAAAAAATATATTAAACACTATGATGTTAGTTATAAATTAGTGGCTTTTATTTCTAACAGTAATGCAAATCAAGCTCCTATAGTAAAAAGGGACCCTATTTCTTCCAGAAAAAGGGATAAAGCTAGAACTTTAGATAAAAAAGATAAAAAACCCAGAAAAAGAAAACCTTTAACAAAGTAGGAGTATAATCACATGTTTAAACTGTTAAAAAAGTTTTTTTCTATTTTAGCTAAAAACAAAAAAACTGTATTTTTGATTTGGTTTCTGGTTTTAGTTATTTTTGTTATTCGTTTTCCTTGGAACGATCTATTAGAAAAAAGCTTTAGAGACTTTCAAAAAAAATCTCCTACTGCTTTAAAAATGAAGTTTGATAAATTAAAAATGAAACTCTTTCCTCCAGGTATGGAGTTTCAAAATCTATCCTTTGTTTATCAAAATAATCCTATTTCTTTAAATTCTTTAATTGTTTCTATGGATTTAGCTAAGTGGTTAGCTTTTAAAAAAGCCTGGAAATTCAAGATTTTTAAAGGGGATTCTTATTTGCGTCTTAATTTTTATAAAAGTACAGAAGAAAGCTTTGAAGATTCAGCAGATGACACTCCTATAGAAGCGTATTTTATTAAAGGTTTTGCTCCTTTTTTTGATTTAAGGGATTTAAAAAGTTTTACTTCAAAGACTGAGCTTTCAGGAAATATTAAACTTCAATTTTTTTATAATGGCTCTCCACAAGATGTAGAAAATATTAAAGCTAGCTTGCAGGCTAGTGGAAAAGATATTTATTTATCTAAATTGGAATTACAAACACCTTTAGGTCCTTTAAATTTACCAACTATAGAGTGGAGTTCTATTTCAATAGATATTGAAGTTAAAGAGTCTGAACTGCTTTTTAAAACATTACGCTTAGGAGAATCAAAAGATGATTTTAATATGCAGATTAGGGGAAGTGGGGGTTTAGCTTTTTCATCTAGGTTTCAACCTATATTAAATTCTTATAACTTAGAATTGCAAATAGATTTAAGTAAACAACTTCCAATTAAAATATTAGATTTAATGTTTTCTAGCTATAAAGAGGATAAGGGAAGTTTTTACCGATACAGTGTTCGTTTAATGGGGCAAGGCAGTCAGGTTCCCAGAATGGAAAAACTGGAAAGTTTTTAAAATAAATCTGTATATTTAAAATTTCATATATATAAAATGTCCAATTTCAAACATACGTTTTGCCACAAAGCGCCCTACGGACGCATTGTGTTCAAATCCGAACTCATTGAACATCCTATATCTATGAAATTTTAAATAATAAATAATTTTTTCAAAACTAAGTATTCGCTTTAAAATAGGATATTCAATTATACAATTTCCCTCTCGCTCATACTAAAAGTTACAAAAGAAAAATATATAAGATATTTTTTAATACTCACATTGCCATTTTTGGTCGTCACCAATTTCAAAATTTATTTGATCTGGAACTGAAAGCTTATTACTATAGTTTGTATATGTTGAGTACCAGTCTTGATATAGATACTTTGTATATCCTCCATCTTTTGTTTGGCAAGTTACCCATAAAATCCATACTTCCTCTGCCTCTGATATTAAAAAATCTGAATTAACTATTCTTTCACAATCTTTAGGTAATGTAATAGTACATTGCTTTGCTTTAGTGTCTGCAAAAATTTGAAAAGAAAATAAGCTGATTAAAATTAAAACTTTTTTCATACTTCCTTCTGTATTTTCATCTCACTCTTAATTAATAAAAAACTATCAATTATTCAAATAAAATATACTTAAATGAAATTTTTTCACACGAACTTTTAAAACTTAATCATAAAATGAGATTTAAAAAAGTTATTTTTTACAGAAAAAAGACACTTAT
>JAPORL010000098.1 GCA_026712605.1 Pseudobdellovibrionaceae bacterium
AGCGACCTGTGGTCGCTATGTGTTCAAATCCGAACTCCTTTTTAGCTTTATATCTCATAAGATTTTAATCAAGAGACTTAAATAGGAATAAATGAACTTTAAAAACTCAGACATGCGGTTTGCTACAAAGCGACCTGTGGTCGCTATGTGTTCAAATCCGAACTCCTTTTTAGCTTTATATCTTAATGAGCTTTTACAAGAAAATTAAAAATGTATAGATAAACTTCAAAAAACTTGTAAATTTTTTAAATTCTACCTATAATATCCGTCTTATGAAAAATATCCCCTTAAATGGATTAGACTTTATTGAGTATGCCAGTCCCAAACCCCATGATCTAGAAAATCTTTTTTACAAGTTAGGGTTTATAAAAACAGCTCAACATAATAAGAAAAATGTTACTTTATATCAGCAAGGTGACTGTCAGTTTGTTATCAATAAAGAAGAAAGCAGTTTTGCTGAAGACTTTATGAAGCAAAGAAACAGCCCTTGTGTTTCGTCCATTGGTTTTCGTGTGGATATCCCAGCCACAAAAGCCCTAGAGATCGCCTCCAGCCGAGGAGCCAAAGCTGTTGAAGTGGATTCTAGTCATAGTTTTCCGGCTATTTATGGAGTAGGAGGCTCTTTGATTTACTTTGTGGATGATTATCACAAAGAGGACAATCACTGGATAAAACAGTTTTCTTTTAATAGTAAGCTGTCTAAAGATCCTTATTTGCTTTTGATAGATCATTTAACTAACAATGTCCCTACAGGTGACATGAATCACTGGTGTGAATTTTATTCAAAAATTTTTGGTTTTACAGAAAGAAGATATTTTGACATTAAGGGACTTAAAACGGGCTTGCTTTCCAAAGTGATGAAGTCCCCTTGTGATAGCATCAGCATCCCCATTAACGAGCCTTCCGCAGATGAGAGAGGCAAAAAGTCACAGATACAAGAATATTTAGACGAATATCAGGGAGCAGGAATTCAACACATTGCCTTTTTAACTAAAAAAATTATTCCAACCATTGAATATTTAAGACAAAGGGGTCTATTTTTTTTAGATACTCCTTCCTCTTATTATGACATGTTGAAAGAAAGATTGCCTATAGTCAAAGAGGATGTGAAAGATTTAAAACGGAATCAAATTTTAGCAGACGGAGATGAAGAAACTTATTTGCTACAAATTTTTACAAAAAATGTTATTGGCCCTATCTTTTTTGAAGTCATAGAAAGGCATGGTCATGAGGGTTTTGGAGAAGGGAATTTTCAAGCTCTATTTGATGCGATAGAAAGAGATCAAATAACAAGAGGTTATTTGTAAGGACTAAACTTATGAAAAAAAGACAAGCTCATAAAAATATACCCAAAGGCTGTTTTGAAGAAGAACAAGGTCAAGGAGGCTTTTACGGAGCAGTTTCTCATTTGATTAAGAAAAAACCTAGCACGCGTTGGAGTCACATTGAAGGAGATTTAAAACCACGAATGTTTAACCTAGCTAAACTTCAAAAAGCAGATCGGCTGAAGCTACTTTACAATGATTTTTTAAATATTTCTTATTATAAACTAGAACAAACTCCTGACTCGGCTTTTAGAAATGCCAATGGAGATGTTTTATTTTTTTGTCATGAAGGAAAGGGTGTCATCTTAACGGAATACGGTTTGTTGAACTATCAAGCGGGTCAATATATTTTAATGCCTAAGTGTCTCACTCATTTTTTCAAACCAGAAAAAGCCAGTTCATTTTTTGTTGTAGAGAGTTTAAAAGGACATTTTAGAGAGCCTGATCGTGGTCTTTTAGGGAGAAATGCTCTTTATGGCTCTAGCTCTTTAATTCGTCCCGATTTAGAAAAACTTAAAACATACATCAAGGATAACTCTTTAGAAATAAAAAAAATTACAGTTTATCATCAAGACAAAAGCACTCATTTTACTTATGACGAAAGTATTTTTGATGTGGTAGAATGGCAAGGAGACTTATTTCCTTTTACTTTGGATATGCATGATATTATGCCTGTTGTCAGTCACAGAGTTCATCTTCCTCCTAGTGTGCATACTACTTTTTTAACCGATCATTTTATTGTTTGCAGTTTTTTGCCTCGCCCTTTAGAAGAAGATGAAGATGCTTTAAAGGTTCCATTTTATCATCAAAATACAGACTATGATGAAGTGATTTTTTATCATAAAGGAGATTTTTTTAGTCGGGATAACCTAGATAAAGGTATGATGAGCTTACACCCTGCGGGCTTTCCTCATGGTCCCCACCCCAAAGCTATAGAAGCCGTAAAAGGAAAAACTCATACTAATGAGTACGCCGTTATGATTGACTCTCATCAAGCCTTAAAAAGATCTTCTAAAATTTCTTCTCTAGAAGTTTTAGATTATTGGAAATCTTGGAAAACTTAAACAGATTCCCATTTCAATTTTAGAGTCCCTAAAAAAATAATATTAATAATCGGATTCAAATTCTGGATTTTTATAAAAGGATATAAACTCTTGACGAACAAGCTCTTTAGGTATTTCTGATAAAAAGGAGCTTGGGGGGTTATACTGATCTCTTCCCCAAAATTTTCTTTTTTTTGTAAAAGATAATATTAACCTTTCCTTAGCTCGTGTCATTCCCACATAAGCCAGCCTTCTTTCCTCTTCTATGTTATTGTCTTCTATACTTTGAAAAGAGGGAAATAAACCTTCCTCTAGCCCTGTAATAAAAACGGTATGGAACTCTAAACCCTTTGAATTGTGAAGAGTCATCAGTGTCACAAAATCTTTTCCCTCTCTTGTTTTATCTCCTTCAGAAAGCAGGCTCATTTCTTCTAAAAAACTTTCTAAATTTAAAAATCCTCCGTTTAATACTTTTTCTTTTTGTTCAATGACATTTCCTAGCTCGTGGAGATTTTCAATACGGCTTTGAGCTTCTATTGAGTTTTGAAGCTCTAGTGATTCCATATAGCCATTTTTATTTAAAAGCAAATTGTATAAATCATATAGTGACATACTGTCTTTTTGTTTTTTTAACTCTTCAATACACTGAATAAATTTTACAACTTCTCTTAAAGTTTTTCCTTTTAATATTTTTTGATTGACTGAGTCTTTTAAGGATTCATAAAAACTTTTTTTTGTATTTAAAGACACCTGCTGGAGCTTATCTAAAGCGACTTTCCCGACGCCCCTTCTAGGTTCGTTAATTATATTTAAAAAGGAAACATCATCTTCACTGTTTAAAATTAATTTTAAATAGGATAAAGCAATTTTAATTTCTTTTCGTTCATAAAAGCGAACTCCTCCTACAATTTTATAAGGTATTTTTAGAATTCTTAAGTGATCTTCTAAAATACGAGATTGAGCGTTTGTTCTATAAAGAATTGCAAAGTCCTGCCAGCTGTCACCATCATTGGAGCAAAAAGAGCGGATGCTTTGAGAGACAAATTGCCCTTCTTCATAATCTGTATAGGTTTCACGGATATGAATTTTATGACCATCTGATTTTTGAGCTCTTAAATTTTTTCCTTTTCTTACCTTATTATTGGCAATTAAAGCATTTGCCCCTAATACAATATTTTTAGTAGAGCGGTAGTTTTCTTCTAAAAAAAAAGTTTTACAATTTTTAAAATCTTTTTCAAAATCCATGATGTTTTTCATATCAGCCCCTCTCCAACTGTAAATGGATTGATCCTCATCTCCAACCACCATGATATTTTGATGTTTTTCAGCTAGTTTTTTTATTAAAAGATATTGAATATGATTGGTGTCCTGATATTCATCCACACAAATATAGGAAAACTTTTTTTGAAGTGAGGATAAAAATTCAGGGTACTTTAACATGAGTTTATAGGTTTCTAAAAGCAGACTTTCAAAATCAAAAGCGCTTGCGTTTTTTAAAGCTCTTTCGTAATTGAGATAAATGGATTCAAACTGTCTATCATAATAAAGATAAGAAATTTTATGCACTTCCTCTGGTCCAACAGCCATTCTTTTACATAAATTAATTTGAGAGCGAATGCTTTTGGGATCTTTTATTTTAGGATCTATTCTTAGATCTTTTAAAACTTTTTTTATTAGGCTAAGCTGATCGCCTTGATCGTAAATGGTAACCGTTTTTCTATCTTTTAAAAGAGGAATATTTTGTCGTAAAATCCCTGCGCATATAGAATGAAAAGTGCCTATCCATGGAGTCCAAGTGTAAGGCAAAGAATAGTAAGATAAAAGCTCTGTTACCCGCTCTTTCATTTCTTTAGCTGATTTATTTGTGAAAGTAACGGCTAAGATGTTTTCCAAGTTAGCTTGACCCTGTAAGATAAGAGCTGTAATGCGGTAGACTAAAACACGAGTTTTACCAGAACCCGCCCCAGCTAAAACTAAAACAGGGCCTTTAAAGTTTTCTACAGCTTTTTTTTGATTTTTATTTAACTGCTTATAAAATTGTTCTAAATCTTTAGAATTTAATAAAGAAGACATAATTAATTAATGGAAAATTCTTCTAAAAACTCCAAAGAAGAAAAGGGGGTGGGATTAGATAGAGAGTCTTTAAATTCTTGAGCTAACTTTTTAGAAGGGAAAGGACCTAAATAAACTCTAATATGATCTTTATTAGCTTTGAGTAAAAAACTCCACAGTGGGTATTGCCCTTTCATCTGATTGATATATTGAATAGCTTTTTTTTCATCTGAAAAAACATTTATCATAAAGCTAAACTTTCCGTTTGTTTTAAAAAACTTTTGTTCTTTTTCAATAGCCAAAAGCTGTTCTTTATTTTTTTTATTATATCTTTCTTGTAAAGCTTTAATTTTTGGATCGGGTTTAGGGAAAATCAAAGGAGCTTGTTTCATTAAAAGATCTTTTTTTAATTTTGATATTTTTAGATCTGTTTTACCTGATTGAGAACTATCCGTTTTGATTTGTTTTTGCTGTTTGACAGTTATGGAATCTTCTGTTTTTTTTATAAAATCCTGTTGTTTTTCTAGTTTAGTGTTTTTTTTAGTTAAATTATCCAGTTTAATAGGATCAAATAGAGAAAGGACATTATCTTTTAGTTCTCCTAAAAAAGCTTGCTCATGCATTTTTTGAGTTTCTGCATTGAAATTTTGTTCTATTTGATTGTTATCAACCTGATTTTTTACTTTGTTCCCGGGCAAAACAAACACAGCAAACAGCCAACCCATTAAAAAACAAATGAAAGAAAGACAGAAAATAAAAAAAAATGTCAAAGGAGAGGCTTTCATTATTTTCGGTATTATACAAATCAGGGATTATAACACAAAGCTTTTTTGAATTTTAACACAAAGTTTTTCATAGAAAGCTCAAAACCACAAGTTTAAGTTTTTAAGGCTTATTTATAAAGGCTTAAGTCTATTTATGAAAACTAGTATTTATAATGATCGGATTTAAAAGGTCCTTCTGGCTGAAGATTGAGATATTTTGCTTGTTCTTTAGTTAATTTTGTAAGTTTAACTCCCATCTTGCCTAAGTGAAGTTTAGCAACCTTTTCATCTAAAACTTTAGGCAAACGATACACTCCGGGTTTGTAATTTTTATGATTTTCCCATAATTCTATCTGAGCTAAAACTTGATTTGTAAAAGACTGACTCATCACAAAAGAAGGATGACCGGTAGCGCAAGCTAGATTCACTAAACGCCCTTCCGCTAAAACAATAAGCTCTTTGCCATTGGGAAAGCGATGAATATCCACCTGAGCTTTTATACTTCGCTTTTTTGTATGTTGATTAAGCCACTTCATATCTATTTCTACATCAAAATGACCAATATTACAGATGATGGCTCCATTCTTCATTTTTTCAAAGTGCTTTTGTGTGATGATATCTTTACAACCGGTCGCTGTTACAAAAATATCAATTTGATCGACTATATCTTCCAATAAGACGACATCATAACCTTCCATGCGGGCTTGTAAAGCGCATATGGGATCAATTTCTGTTATAAAAACTCTAGCGCCAAGAGCATTCATACTTTGAGCAGAACCTTTTCCCACATCTCCATAACCAGCAACCAAAACATTTTTACCTGCTATCATAGCGTCTGTGGCTCTTTTGATTCCATCCGCTAAAGATTCCCGACAGCCATAAAGATTATCAAATTTAGATTTTGTTACAGAGTCATTAACATTGATTGATGGTATTTTAAGCTTAGCCTCTGCCTGCATTTTTTCTAAATGCTGAATTCCTGTTGTGGTTTCTTCAGATAAACCTATCACATGCTTCATTAAATCCGCCTGTTCTGGCAGATGCATAAAATGAGTGAGATCCCCCCCATCATCAATAATTAAATCAAAGCTTTGTTTCCAACCATAAACCGTCTGTTTGATACACCATTCATACTCTTTTTCAGTTTCACCCTTCCAAGCAAAAACAGGCACACCAGCTTTTGCCATAGCAACCGCCGCATGATCCTGAGTAGAATAGATATTACAAGAAGACCACCTGACTTCAGCGCCTAAGTTTATTAAAGTTTCTATTAAAACGGCAGTTTGAATTGTCATGTGAAGACATCCTGTTATTTTTGCGCCTTTTAAAGGCGACTTTCCTTTGTACTCTTCTCTTAAAGCCATAAGACCGGGCATTTCAGTTTCGGCAATGTTAATCTCTTCCCTGCCCCAATGAGCTAATTCTTCAAAATGCTTGCTGTCTTCCATAGCCGATCGGCAGACTTTATAATCAGGATGAATTGCATTTTTTATTTTTAAATTTTCCATTTTTAAACCTTAACCTTTACATATTTAAGTGTTTTAAACAACAAAGGCAACTAAAAATCGTTTTTTTCTCCAAACTTATTTTAAGTTTTGTTATGTAAAAGCTTATAAGATAGAAAGCTCAAGAACTCAGACATGCGGTTTGCCACAAAGCGACCTTCAGTCGCTATGTGTTCAAACCTGAATTTATTTTAAATTTTGTTATGTAAAAGCTTATAAGATATAAAGCTCAAGAACTCAGACATGCGGTTTGCCACAAAGCGACCTTCAGTCGTTATGTGTTCAAATCCGAACTCGTTTTGAACTTTATATCTTACAAGCTTTTAAACT
>JAPORL010000236.1:0-5813 GCA_026712605.1 Pseudobdellovibrionaceae bacterium
ATAGCGACTGCAAGTCGCTTTGTGGCAAACCGCATGTCTGAGTTTTTAGCTTTGTCCCTTACAAGCTTTTCACTCAAATTTCAAAATGGGATTCGGATTTAAACAAATAACAACTAACAATCGCTTTGTAGCAAAAGGCATGTCTTAACTTTTAAAAATTATATCCATAAAATTCTAATCAACACTTTCAAATACAAATTATTTACTTGCCAAATATCCACTTCTTAATTTAATCTCAGTTTAAAATTTTAAAAGGAAAAAACATGAAGGAATCCTCTCAATCTAAACTCATTCGCCAAGCTTTTAGAACAAATAAAATCACTCCTGAAGTTAAAAAAGCTGTTAAGAATTGCTTAAAAGCTTTGGATACAGGAAAAGCTCGTATTTGTGAAAAAATAAATGGAAAATGGCAAGTTAATGATTCCTTAAAGTCAGCTATTCTACTTTATTTTAAAATGACAAAAATGCAAAATTTTCAATCTGGTGATTTTAATTTTTTTGATAAAATTCCTCTTAAAAAATGGACAGGCAAAGAGGGTGTCCGTGTGGTTCCTCAAGCCCTTGTTCGTTATGGAAGTTATGTAGCAAAAAATACAGTGCTTATGCCTTCATATATCAATATAGGAGCTTATGTGGATGAAGGCTCTTTAATTGATACATGGGCTACTGTAGGCTCTTGCGCTCAAGTGGGAAAAAGCGTCCATGTTTCTGGTGGTGTCGGTTTAGGAGGAGTTTTAGAGCCTGTTCAAGCTCAACCTGTTATTATTGAAGATCATGTTTTTTTAGGAAGCCGAGCTATCATTGTAGAAGGTGTTCAAGTTTGTGAAAATGCTGTGATTGGAGCGGGAGTCGTTCTCACAAGTAGCACAAAAATTTTAGATGTAACACAAAAAAAAGTAAAAGAATATGTAGGAATAGTTCCCAAAAATTCAGTTGTC
The DNA here is from genome assembly GCA_026712605.1 of Pseudobdellovibrionaceae bacterium. Classification (GTDB taxonomy): domain Bacteria; phylum Bdellovibrionota; class Bdellovibrionia; order Bdellovibrionales; family UBA1609; genus JACOND01. The sequence goes on from JAPORL010000236.1 coordinate 939, forward strand.
ATACCGGGCGCTAGAAATAAAAAATTTCCAAGTGGAGACTACTCTGTTCCCTGTGCCTTAATTATTGGAAAAAGATCGGAAAAAACCAATAAAAAAATCTCACTCAATGACTGCTTAAGAGAGTTTAATGTCCCTGTATAAGCTATAAAGCTTTCCAGAAAATAATCAATTCTACTTTTTATCTAAGGAAAAGTTATAAAGCTCTTTATCAAAAGTTTTATAATCTTCATACTGAAGCAAATCATAAAGCTCCTGTCTATTCTGCATTTTTTTAAGTAAATCCTTTTGCTGATCATTAAAGATATGATCTAAACCTTGATCCACAGCTTTAAGAGCTAACCGCCAAAGGCTAACAGGATAGATAACAATATTATAGGATAGCGTTTTAAAAGTTTTATACGGAATAATTTCAGTTTTTCCAAATTCAGTCATATTTGCCATAAGTGGAGCTGAAATTTCAGACCGAAAAATTTCAAACTCCTTTATAGATTGTAAAGCCTCGGGGAAAATTATATCCGCTCCTGCTGAAATATAAGCCTTAGCTCTTTTTAAGGCCTGATCTAAACCTTCTACTCCTCTAGCATCTGTTCGTGCAATAATTAAAAAGTTTTTATCTCGTCTCGCTTTAACAGCTGTTCTGATTTTTAAAAGCATCTCCTCAACAGAAATTAATTTTTTTTGATCTAAATGACCACATCGTTTTGAAAAAGTTTGATCTTCTATATGAAAAGCCGATAAACCTTTTCTTTCCAATTCGTAAACTGTCCGGGCTAAATTAACCTCCTCTCCAAATCCAGTGTCTGCATCTACAATAGAAGGCAGGACAGAACATTGTGTAAAAGCCTCCGCAAAGTCAGCTACTTCCGTCAAACTTGTTAGGCCAATGTCTGGTAAGCCTTTAAGACTTGAAACTACAGCCCCTGAAACATAAATCCCATCAAAACCCTTTTTCTCAATCAAACGAGATACAAGAGGAGAAAAACTTCCCACAAAACGAAGACATGAAGACTCCAATTGCCTTTTAAAGCTTTTTCTTTTTTCTTGAGCTGAGATTTGTTTAAAAATCATTTAATTATTTTTTATAATATTCCTTAATATATGACAAATAAAAATTCTAACTGCCAAGCCCATCAAAAAAGAAACAGATTAGCTTTTGAATAAAACTATATAGAGGACAAAAATTTATTCAAAAGACTACCAAAAGAGCCACTTGACATAAAAATAGCGATATCATTAGCTTTAAGCGTTTTTTTAAATTTTTCTTCTAAATCTTTAAAATTACTAAATTTAAAAGCTTGTTTTTTTTGTTTTTTTAGATCTTCAACCAGTTGTTCTATAGAAAATCTTTTATCTTGAGGAATTTTAAAACTATTATAACTTGGCGCTATAAAAATCAAATCAGCTGGTGAAAAAGCAGAAATATAATCTTTTTGAAATACATTTAAACGAGAAGTAAAAGATCTTGGCTCAAAAAGAGCCAGAATTCTTTGATGAGGATAGCGCTCTCTTAAAGCAGATAAACTTGCTTTAACAGCTGTTGGATGATGGGCAAAGTCTTCAAAAATTTTAGCACCTTTAAATTTAAAACGAAATTCCATTCTTCTTTTTAAACCTTTAAAGTTTTTTAAAGCGGATAAAATTTGACTTTCTGACCATTTTAAATGATAGGCTAAAACGAAAACACCTAGAGTATTTAGAGCATTATGCTCTCCAAATAAAGGAGTTGAAAGTTTAAATTTTTTACTTTCTGTAAAAACCTCAAAAGTCTGACCTTTATCATTAACTTCTCTGGATCCTATTCTAAAATCCCCTTTTTTTGATCCATAAGTTAAAACTTTTGCCGAACAAAAAGACAACAACTCTTCAATATAAGGGCTGTCAGCATAAGCTACTAAACAGCCTTCAGCTGGAATTTTTTTTACAAATTCACAAAAAGCTTTTTTAATTTCTTCTATATTGTTGTAAATATCCGCATGATCAAATTCTAAACTCGTTAAAAGCGCATAGCTTGGTTTGTAATAAAAAAACTTAGCGCGCTTTGCAAAAAAACTGCTATCATATTCATCCCCCTCTAAAATAAAATAAGGAGAAGGAGTTACACGAAAAGAGCTCGAAAAATCATTAGCTACAGCACCTATAAAAAAATTGGGATTTTGATGAGTTTGCTCTGCCACATGAGACATCAAAGCTGAGCTAGTGCTTTTTCCATGAGTTCCTATAATAACAATATTTTTTGTTTTTAAAAGCAAGCTTTGTTTTAAAAATTCAGGAAAACTGATGATAGGAATTTGCTTTTCTCTTGCTTTCAACATCTCTTTATGATGAGAGCTAATGACATTTCCTACTACAATTAATTTTATAGAGTCTTTGATGTTATTTTCATCATAATTAAAAACAGGTATCCTTGCTTTTTTTAACTCTAAAGACATGGGAGGATAAATATTTTGATCACTTCCTAAAACATTAAATCCCTTTTGTTTTAAATAAACAGCTAATCCTGCCATAGCTGTCCCACAAATTCCCATAAAATATATAGTATCAGGAATTTTAAGACAAATAGAGCTTTGTGAATCTAACTGATGAGACAAATAAGCTTTTAATAACAAATCTTTCATTCCATTTCTTTTCTATTTCTTATTAAAAGTTTTTACTTCTAGATCAGCTTTAGAACCTCTAAGAAATAATTGAGCTGATGTGTTAAAGGGAAGTGGCTGTTTTCTCTTATGACCACATGGAAGGTTAAAAACTAAAGGGATAGAACAGGCTTTAGAAAAGCTTTTTAAAACTTTTAGAAAATCCAAACTACGAATAGGATTAAATCCTCCAAATAAAATAGCTTGAATAGATTTTAAAGCCCCTGAATAAAATAAATGGTAAAGCATCCTATCCACTTTATAAGCCTCCTCATTCACATCTTCTAAAAATAAGAATCCTTTTTTAAAGGAAGATTGCCAACTCGTTCCAATACTGCTTGATAAAAGGCTCAAATTACCACCCATAATTCTAGCTTTTAAAGTTTTTTTAGAAGGATTAAAAACTTTTAGATTTTTAAACATGATTTTATCTATATTTCCTAATAAAATTTCTTTTAATAAATTAAGCTCTTTTTGAGATAAATTAATCAATTCACTAACTGTTGGAGCATGCAAAGTTTTTTGATTTTTGTTATTTAAATAGGAATGCAAAGCTGTGCCGTCACTATATCCAATAAAAAGTTTTCTTTTAAAATTTTTAGAACTTTTTTTTATATAAGAATCTAATATTTTTTGAAAACCATATCCCCCTCTCAACATCCAAACTATAGAAGAATCTTTAGAAGAAAAGGCCTTCTGTAAAAAAAAACTCCTTTTTTTATCTGTATTAGAATGAAACAAATGGGGAGAAAGCATGGAAGAATTAAAACGAACTTTAAACCCCCAACTTTGTAAAATTTTAATTCCCTTTCTCCAATCTCTATTTTCTGGCATAGAAGAAGGAGCTATAACATCAATAAGAGGACGCTGTTCCACTTTACTAGTTTTAACTGCTTTAAAATTTGAAATCAACAAAAGATTTAAAATGACATTACTGTATAATCCAATCTGGAAACCAATTTTTAGTTCTATCTGATAATAAATTATGATAAAAAATATAGTTTCTTATCAAAAGACGAACATAAGTTCTTGTCTCCTCATAAGGAATATTTTCTATCCATTCTAAAATATCTTCCGTTTTTAGCTCCTCTTTCCATTTATTAACTGGGATACTACCAGCATTATAAGCAGAAACAGAAAAAGAAAAATTATTATTATATTTTTTTAATAAGAATTTTATATAAGCTGTTCCCAATAAAATATTTTTTAAAGGGTTATATAAATCTCTATAACCTTTATAAGGAATATTATTTTTTTGAGCTGTTTGATTAGCCGTAGAAGGTATCAATTGCATGAGTCCAAAAGCATCCGCTGGGCTCCTAGCTCTCACATTAAAAGCTGACTCTTGCCTAATAATAGAAAAAATAAGAGCTTTATCTACATCCCACTTTTGATGAGCTACATTGACATCTTCATAAAAATCTATAGGAAATAATAAATATATGTATTTTGTTAAAAAAATCTTTTTTGTTTTGTCATCCATAAGCTCTAAAGATTGAAAGATTTGTAAATATTGTTTAGCCTTAGCCAATAACCAGATCGTTTCCAACCACTCTGTTTCTGTGAGCTTATCTTTTTTTAAAAAATGATTGACATGTATTTTTAAAAACTTGGATAACAGCTCTGATTCATCAAATAAAACTAACCAATGGATTATAGCTTCAGCTTTTTTGTTTTGAAATAATTTATTCTTTTTAAGAGAAGTTTTTCCAATTTCTAATTTTTTATTTAATATTTTTCTAGCTAATAAACCGTAGTAACCAAAATAATCTTTTTCTATCAATTCAAGAAAATTATTTCTAGCTAATTGCTTTTGTTTTAAATCCAAATAAGTTTTGCCTAACCAGAATAATACTTTAAAATCTGTATAAATATTTTGATTGACTTTTTTTAAATCTTCAAAGGCTTTAATGGCCTCCTCATATTTTTTTTCCTGCCTAAGCAACCAAGCTTTCTTCCATAAAATTTTAGACATTAATTCACTTTTATATTTTTTATCAGATAAAGTTTTTAAAGCCTCATTCCAGTCTTTTAAGCTAAGCTCTATTTGTTTTTCTTGAATATAAATTGAACCTCTTAAGTATAAAGCCTCTTCTTTAACAAAATTTGACTGAGGCTCTTTTAATAATTGAGTAACTAATTCTATTGCTGTTTTATTTTTATTTAAGTTCCATTTTTGCCTCACAAGATTTAGTCTTTTTTTATAGTAAAGATTTATACTCTGTCTGGTATTTTCTCTTAA
>JAPORL010000236.1:5823-7011 GCA_026712605.1 Pseudobdellovibrionaceae bacterium
CATGTTGCCCATTGCTCTGAGTTTTTTATTAATCTTTGTCATGGCCTTTGTATTTTATAAATACGCTCCAAGCCAGAAAAAGAAAGATTCCTTTCTTTAAATCTAGAATTAGGAAGATTAAGAACTTTTATATAAAATAAAATAGCTTGTTTGAATTTTCGTCTTTTTCTAAAATCCTGCGCAACTTTAAAATAATCTTTGGATTTTGGGTTTGGTTTTAAACTAGGTGACTCTTTATATAAAATTTGAGTGATATTTTTTATAGATTTATTATTTTTTTGATCTTTTGCCAAAGCTAAAGCATGCTTTAAATAAAGTATCCTTTGCTCCTTATAAGGACTATTTTCACCCAGATAAATAGTAACCTTTAAAGTCTGTTCAGGGGTTTGTTCAAAATTTTTTCTCCGTTTGTAAAAAGCTTCAGCTAATCTCATTTTTAACCAATTAGGGACTGACTCAGGATCAAATAAAGGAGGACTATCTTCAAAAGGACAAAACTCATAAGTTTTAATTAAAGCTAAACTGTGTAAAGGAAAAACAGAAACAGAGCTTAGTTCTTTCATTTGTTCACAAAAAAATATTGGGTCCTTTTGTTTTAGTATTAAAGCCTGTTTATAGTTCAATTTCCATAAATTAGCTGTTTTATTTTCATTTTGTTTTTTTAAAGAAAAAAATACAGCTTTTATTTGATCTGCACTTTTGCTTTTTATACCAGAAGGAATTTCTATCTCATCAGGAATAACAGGTAAAGCATAAGAGCTTAAAATATTAAAAATACTAAAAAATAAAATTAATTGTTTGATTTTAAAAAAAGAAACCACAAGCATAATACTATAAGCTTTTTGATAAGCTCGTCAATAAATGTAATTTTTATTTATAGATTTTGCTTCCTTCAAAAGTTTATAGATAAAAACTTAAAACAAGTTCTTAAATTCAAGACACATAGCGACTGTAAGTCGCTTTGTGGCAAAAGTCAGGTTTTAAATTTTAAGCCTTACTTTTATAATTTTAAACTTATTGATCAAAAGCTTTTAAGATATAAAGCTAAAAACGAGTTCAGATTTGAACCACAGCGACTGCAAGTCGCTTTGTGGCAAAAGTCAGGTTTTAAATTTTAAGCCTTACTTTTATAGTTTTAAGTTTATTGATCAAAAGCTTGTAAGATACAAAGCTAAAAACGAGTTCGGA
>JAPORL010000143.1 GCA_026712605.1 Pseudobdellovibrionaceae bacterium
TGATTTATTTCCGACTAAATCTGAACTTAGATCTGATCCTAATAAAGCCTCAAAATTTTTCACTATAGAAAATGACGCTTATACATTAAACAATTTAGATGCCAGTACCCGAGCCTCTCATATTTGTAATTCTGGTAAATGCCAATTAAATATATACTATATGACCTCTAGTATAAGAGATGAAAGCTTAACATCTATGCCTAGCGGAGTGGGAAGTGGGGTCTGTGGTTCAGGTTTTTTGAATACTCTCCCAGCCTCCCCCGCAGATCCTGGTTTTGGCTCCTGCAATTGTGAAAAATATAGGATATATGCCATAAGTAAATTGAGAGGTAGGGGAAAGATTACTACTTACTTATATGCTAATGAAAAAGGTCTAATTTGTGCTAGCCAAGAGGGATCCCCTGGAACAAAATTTTAGAAAAGCTCTTTTAGAATGAGTGTTTGAGAGCGAGAAGGTCCCACAGATATAATATCAACAGGAATTTTAAGCTCAGCGCTAATAAAGTTAATATAGTTTAGAGCAGTTTGTGGAAGATCTTTTTTAGCGCGAACGACACTTAAATCCTCATCCCAAGAGGGAAAACTTTTATAGATAGCTTTGATTTTATTAAAATTTTTAAAGGAAACTGGGAAACTTTCTATAACTTTAGATTCTATTTTGTAAGCCACACAAACTTTAATCTCTTTTAAAGCGCTTAAAACATCCAACTTCATTAAAGCTAAACTACTAGCGCTATTTAAGCGAATAGCATACTTTAAAGCTGGTAAATCTAGCCAACCACAACGGCGTTTTCTTCCTGTAGTGGCTCCAAACTCCTGCCCCTCTTTTTGCAAAATCTGACCAGAAGAGCTGTTTTCAAGGCATTCTGTAAGGAAAGGCCCCTTTCCAACTCTAGTGCTATAAGCTTTTGATACTGCCAGCACCTTAGGAGGAGTAGAAAAGCCTAAACCACAAGAGCTAAAAACCCCTCCCGCTAAAGTGGAAGAGCTTGTAACATAGGGGTAAGTTCCATGGTATAAATCCAATAAAGTCCCTTGAGCTCCTTCAAATAAAACTTTTTTGTTCTGCTCTAAGGCTTGTGAAAGTAAAAAAGACATATCTGAAGAGCGATAAGGCTTTAAAGTCTCTCGGTAACTTTTTATCTTTTCAAAAATCTTTTGGATAGAAATAGCTTCGCTCTTATAAAAATGTTTGATTAAATATTGGGTCTCTTGAAACTGATCTTTCAGCTTATTTAATAAAATTGTGTCCTCTTCAAATAAATCAGAAAAAAGCAAAGCTTTTCTGCTAGCCCTGCTTTCATAAGCAGGACCTATGCCTTTCCCAGTCGTTCCTATTTTATTTTTTTCAGCTCTTTTTTCTCTAGCCTGATCTAACTGCTTGTGCAAATCCAAAAGCAAAGTGGCAGAATCAGAGATCAGAAGTTGATTATCATTTTTTAATTTTCCGGATTGTTTTAAGTATTTTATCTCTTCATAAAGCCCCTCTAGGTCTAAAACAACTCCCCCACTAATTAAACATTTAACTTGAGAGTGAAAAACAGCTGAAGGAACTAAATGAACTATTATCTGTTCCCCTTCAACTTTTAAAGTATGCCCTGCATTAGCTCCTCCTTGGTAACGGACAACAAAATCGGATCCTGCAGATAAAATATCTATGAGTTTTCCCTTCCCTTCATCTCCCCACTGAGATCCAATCACAATAAGAGCTGGCATAATCCTCCTAAGCTATAAGAATGTCCCTAAAAAAATAACTTTTGGCAATGGTTTTTTAGTTTTTTAGACTCAAAAGCTAAACTTATTTATTAGCCTTTAATTTCATTTTGAAAAAGCAAGACCTTTTCCTGTTTTTTTCTAAATATTTAAAGAAATTTTAACTTTAAATACAAATTTCCGATAAAATTATTGAATATATAAGGAACTCTCATGAAATACTTTACTTTACTCATTTTTTCTACTTTTTTAATCAGCTCTTGCTCTCCTATAGATTTAGACGATAGAAGAGATAAAAGGGATAGATATAGAACTGATACCGCTGAAGGCAACATAGATTTTAACTTTGATCCCATTGAAGAAATTTCTGAACTAGAAGTAGCAAAAAAAACTCTAAAAGAAGATTGCTCAGAGTATAAAAATGTAATTAGTCTTAGCATTTTAGGAAATTTATCTCCTACAAAAGGTATAAGAAGTTGTATAGCTAAATTTATTGATGAAGGAGTAAAGCCTATATGTGAACAAGAAAAGCAGGCCTTAAAACAAAGAGAATACTATGAAAATAAGAGAAATGAAGAGGCTGTTTATGACATTGATGAATATTTACTTTATCTAGATGAAAGCAAATACGATTTGACAGATGATATTTTTGAAATGGCTGATCTGGTTGATGATCAATGTGAAGATTTCAGAGATGAGATAGAGGAGAGAGAGGATGGAGATCCTAACTTTTTTGAAAACTTAGGCCTCAATTTGATCGATTTAGTGGGTACTTCTGAATGTCGGAGTATAAGACAAGTTCTAGATACAAAAGGTAGGAACCCTTGTACCAGTTTTGATTTTTCTAAATCAATGAGAAGAAGATAAAGAACTCTCGCAGGATTTATCAGTTTTGGAACAACTTTAAAATATCCATAAAAGTTTTTTAAAAAGTTCCCTCTATTTTATCAAACTTTCGCTTTTTTATGTAAAATTTTAGGAATTATAAAAAAATTCAGATATGCGACTGTTTTTATATCAAATCCGAACTCCTTTTTAACTTTGTATCTTACAAGGCTTTTTATCAAGAGACTTAAATAGGGATAAATGAGATTTAAAAACTCGGACATGCGGTTGGACACAAAACGACCTGCAGTCGCTATTTTTTATTTTATCAGCTATAAGCAATTAAAGCTTATATATAAAATTATTATATTTCTTAAATTTACAATATAAAAAGTTCAAAATACTTTTATTTTATTTATTTTTTTAAAAAAAATATTGACAGATTTTAAAGCCTAAAACAACAATCATTTTATAAAAGGAGTTTGAAATGGCAAAAAAGAAATCTATTAAAAAGAAAGTAAGCTCTAAAAAAACTAAAAAACGAGCCCTTAAAAAGAAAACAAGCTCTAAAAAAATCAAAAAACAAGCCCTTAAAAAGAAAACAAGCCCTAAAAAAAATATAAAAAAAGAAATTCAGAAAAAAGTAGATTCCGCTTTTGAGTTAGCTGGAATAAATAGAGACATCCAAACAGAAGATCCTAATATATCTGATGATTTTGATATTGAACTAGAAAACAACTTAAATTTTATAGAAAAAGATTTAGATAATGATATAGATGAAACATCCTTTAAAGCTATTGATGATGTTGAAGCTGATGAAAGCAAGCTTGAACCTTTTGAAGAGGATGGTTACTCTCCCGATGACGAAAATGAAGAAGAAAGTGAAATGAGTTTTGATGATCCTTTTGATAACATAGAAGATTTAGATAATGAAGAAGATGAGGAAGGAGATTTGTTTTAAAATCTCCTTACTTATTAAAAAATTTACTTTAGTCAGAATTTGTAAGAATCACATCCCCTGATTTAATTTTATTATAAATAGTTTTTACAGAAATACCTAAAGCTTTTGCGCTCTCTTTTTTTGATTTAAAGTGATTCATTGATAATTCAATATAACGGTTAATTATATCTTCCAGTGAAACACTAGGATTATACTTTATACAAATCGTCTCAAAATCATTTTTTCTAATGATAAGAGATAGATCTTCTTCGTTTATAAGGTCTTTTTCTGCATATAAAATAGATATTTGTAAACAGATATTTCTAAGCTCTGGAATATTTCCATGCCAAAGATGAGAAATTAATACTTGCAAAGCTCCCTGAGTTAATTGTCCCTTAAAACCATTTTTTTCATTAAATAAAGAAACAAAAGAGGGTATATCCTCTTTCCTTTCTGATAAAAGAGGAATTATCAATAGATTTTCACTCAAAACATTAAATAATTCTTGAGAGAAACTACCTTCTTGAACTTTTTTAGACAGCCTATCTGTTCCATAATAAATTAAACGAGGCAAGGAATTTGAGTGCCTATTAGCTATTAAATAAGACAACATTTTATTTTGTAAAAAAGCTGTCCATAACTCTAAACCTTTTATAAATAAAGTATGTTCTGAGCCAATAGATAAAAGCCCTTTTGAATAATTTTCTCCACCAAATAATTTTTTATCAATTAAGGTATGAGCTAAACCATAACAAGATAACTCTACAAAACTATTAGCATTATTGTATTTATTTTCATAAAAAATCCGCTGAGCTACTGTTTTACAACCTGTTCCCCTAGCTCCTAAAATTAAAACAGATGAATTTTCATAAGCTAAATCTTTTATCTTATTATAGATGTTTTTCATCACAACGGATTCTGAAATAAAAATCTCTTTGATCTCCTTTTTTTCTGTATTATTTCTTTCAAAAAAGATTTGTTTCTGTCCTGTGTGAAGTATCATTAAAACCTCCTTAATTTAATAGTTTAACAGATATATAAATAACCGATTTGTTGAAATTTCTCAATTTTAAAGAGTTAAAAACACTGAAAAGACTAAAAGCTTAACATAAAGTTAAAAAAAGTGTTCAAAATTTAAACAGTTTATTTTTGTATAAAATATTTAGGATCTAAAAGAGCTTTTAGTTGAGCAGAACTGGCTTGAACAGCTAAAGGAAACTCTAAAAAAGCCATAGCTCCTCTTTTAAGAATAATAAAAGGCTTTTCATTTTCCGTTAAGCAAATATTTATAAAGTGACTCAAAAAAGGCTGGTGTCCAACAATAGCTATAGAATTAAGATTATAAAGTGATAAATCCGATAAAAAGCTTTCCACTTTTCCAGAAGGATCCAATTTATCGCTTTTTTCTCTATTTTGAACAGAAAAATATTTACAAAAAATATCTGATGTTTGATTGGCTCTTAATAAATGACTTTCCAACAATAAATCAAAGTTTAAATTTAAAAAACTAAGGTGTCTGCAAAATTGATCAAAATGATTCCGTCCTTTTGAACTTAAAGCTCGATCTTTATCTTTACCTGTTTGGCTTATTTCTTCGGCTATAGCATGACGAATAATTAACAAGTTCATATTTTTCAACTCACATTATAAAATAATATCCATTTAATCTTTAATATTAGATTGATAAAAAATCAAATGGTGATGGCGGCAGGAATCGAACCTGCAACCTACGGCTTAGAAGGCCGTTGCTCTATCCAATTGAGCTACGCCACCTTTTTGCATAATTTAAGACCTTTTAATCAAAAAAACAAGTTTTAGCGACTTGTAATCGCTATGCGCTCAAATTTATGTGAAAAAGCTTGTAAGATACAAAGGCTAAAAACTCAGACATGCGGTTTGCCACATAGCGACTTGCAGTCGCTATGTGCTCAAATCCGAACTCGCTTTTAGCTTTGTATCTTACAAGTTTTTAACCAAGAAAATTAAATAGGTATAAATAAGATCTAAAAACTCAGACAGGCTTTTTCCACAAAGCAACTTCCAGTCGCGTTGTGCTCAAATCCGAACTCGCTTTTAGCTTTGTATCTTACAAGTTTTTAACCAAGAAAATTAAATAGGTATAAATAAGATCTAAAATTTCAAATATGCCTAGATTTTAGAAATTGTAGTAAGTTTGGAAAAATTAAATAAATAATTCTCTTTTTTTAATTTTTTTGTGTTATTTTGAATAATTTTCCGATTATTATTTTTATCTTGATCAGAGTTTCAATATTATTATAAAATAAAAAAATAGAGAGCTTTATGAATTTGTTAATTAAAAATTTTGGAATTTTATTTTTTCTTCTTTCATCAGGAACATCAATGGCTCAAGATCAAATTTCAGAATTAGACGAAGAAACTCTATCAACAATTTGTGCTGATAATACAATTAGTACACAATCAGAACAAATTTGCAGAACTGAAAAAGTTGATCTAGAAAGAATAGCAGTTTGCGATAGCTATACAAGCTCTCCAATTTCAGAAGGCTTATGTTTAAAAAAGAAGGAATTGAGTACTAAAATAATAATGAATTGTTATTTAAAAACAAAAGACCTTTTAGAAGAGAAAATTTGTTTATTATATCCTGATGATCCTAATGCCTATAATTCTATTGCAATGAAAATCAATAATACTGAAACATTTTTAACTCAGGTAAAGCTTTTACAAGATGAAATACAAGAACTGCTTGGATTTAATGTTGCATTTAATCTTGGATTTATGACATTTCAATTCTTTGAGGCCAATTTAAATACTGAGGATGCTTGCTATGATGAATCTAATTCTGATGAGATAAAGATTTAAAAATTTGAAGAACAAAACAAAGCCTATAATAAAAACAAAAAAATCAATTTGATACAATTTATCCTCAAAGGCTAAACCCATGTCCATTGACAGAAAAATCAGCTCCAAATAAAGTAAAAAAGTTCTAATAAATCCTATGAAACAAAAAAAAGTATTTATAACTGGAACCGATACAGAAATTGGCAAAACAGTTGTATCCTTAGGCCTATGTCTCTTATGGAAAGCCAGTTATTGGAAACCTGTTCAAACAGGAGAAGCCTCTGATACAGATTTTATAAAAAAATTTTTACCTGAAAATAAAATCTATCCTAGCTCTTATCAATTTAAACTGCCTCTATCCCCTAACCAAGCTAGTTTTAAAGAAAATAAACAAATTGATTTAAAAAAAATAAATCCTCCCAAAAAATCTTGCTTGGTTGTAGAAGGAATAGGCGGAGTTTATGTCCCTTTGAATAAAAAACAAAGCGTTTTAGACCTTATAAAATTAATAAACTTTCCAACAATAGTAGTTGCAAGAAGTGGTTTAGGAACACTCAATCACACTTTAATGACCTTATCCATTTTAAAAGAGAAAAAAATCAAAGTTCTAGGTGTTATTTTATCAGGC
>JAPORL010000017.1 GCA_026712605.1 Pseudobdellovibrionaceae bacterium
TGATAGTTTTTTTGCTCATAAGTTTTAACTTCTAAATAAATAGATATATCAGAAGTCTTAATTTTTATATCTGGATATCCTGTTGTTCTAGTTTTTCCTTTATTTGTCTTTGGCTTTTCAGCTTGTAATTTTTGATTTTTAAGAGCAAAAATTACAAAGTTTTCCATAGCGTTGCCAACTTCATTTCTCCTTAGTTTTTTAATAGGTCCTGCTTTTTTGCAAATATCTTTCATAGCTTGCGATATTTGATTCAAAATGAGTTTGTTTTTATCTATGTTGAACTTTTTAACCTTTTTATTAAAAAGATTTTTAATAATTATTTCATAAGGAAGTTCTTTTAATGGAACAAGATTTTTTAAAAGATTCTCTATTTTATTTTCTTGTGAATCTATCATTATTTTTATTGCATCAAAACAATACGATTGCTATTAGTTCCATTTTTATTATTGGAAATTCCCCAACAATTGGCTGTTTTTGTAAAGTTTTGTTGATTAATCATAACTCCTAAAACTGTTAGGGGTAGTTTCTTTGTGGCTAAAATAACTGACTCTTCCAATTTGATTTTTCCTCTTCTAACTTCACCCACTTCAAAAGCTATATAACCTTTAGGGCGAGTGATGCGAGCTAATTCTTTTAAAGTTTTAGCTATAAAATTTGTCCAATCTTCAATATTTTTATATTTTGTAATAGGTATAGATTGAGAGTCAATTCCTAAAAACCAACAGCGTAGCCAATTATCTGATGTATAATTTACTATGTCTAGAAAAGGGGGGGAAGTAACAGTCAACTGAACACAAGCCCTTGGTATTTTTTTTGTTTGGTATGAAAGTTCAGTTAAGAAAAGGCTTTTTTTCACTTGAGGTACAGATTGAGATAGTAAATTGGCAGATTTTTTAGCTATAATTGCAGGCACATCTTTAAAAATAGCTTTTTGATTTCTCTGCTGATTGATTTTTTTTTGTCTTTCTATAGAAACTGCTTGATTAGGTGGAAGTGTGAAAATAGAAAAGAAACCAGAGGAAAGAACTATAATAAGATTAAGGTCTACCATTCTAATCCAAGAATCAATTCTATCCAGCTTTTTTTGATTGATAAGATAAGCTCTTAGCCCTTCAATTTGTTTAAGAGTTTTTGGATGATAAAAAACAAGCAATTTTTTATTTTGAATTGTCTTAAAGCTTTTCCAAGGAATCTGGGCTAATCGGTTGATAATTTGATCTAAATTAGGAGGATTTATTCTGGGTTTTGTTAAAGCTTTACTTAAAGGATTTATATCATTTCCATAAGGGATTCTTCCTCTTAGAGCGGATTCAATAGCTGTTGTTCCACGTCCCATAAAAGGATCATAAACAATATCACCGAGGTTAGATAAGCGATCAATGAAAAAAGCTGGCAATTGTGGTTTAAAACAAGCTCGGTAACTGATTTCATGAATGCGTCTAGCTTGTCTTTGCTTTGATGTCCAAAACTCATTGATAAAATAAGGAACATCATTTACTACTTTTACTCTTGTTTCTTTTCCTGAGAAAATGTAATTTTTTAATTCATACAGGAAATTTTGTTTCACTGCAAAAAAATCAAACTGTTGTTCCATATGTAAATAAAAATGCTTTGTTCTTTTTAGTTTTGTTAAAAATATATGTTTAAAAAAATAGTATTTTCTTTTTATCTATAAAATCCTTTTTTAAATGAAAGCAAAATCAGCTTTTAAAGTCAATTTATACTTTTTTGTTTAAAGTTTTTTATTTTACAAAGCCTTACTAACTTATTTTTGTTTTTTAATTTCTTTTTTCAAAAATTTGGAATTATAGACTTAATTAGACTATTTAAAATTTCATAAATATAGCGCCTTCAATTTCAAACATGCCTTTTATCACAAAGCGGGCTTCTCATTTTGAAATTTTTGTGAAAAGTTTGTAAGATACAAAGCTAAAAATTCAGACATGCGGTTTGCCACAAAGCATCCTACGGATGCATTGTGGCTCAAATCCGAACTCCTTTTTAGCTTTGTATCTTACAAACTTTTGATCAAGAAACTTAAACATAGATTAAAGCCACTTAGCTTTTCAAGTCCCAATATTAGACTAAACTACTTGAAAACCTAAATGGCTTCAATATATTGCATAATATAAACTTTGATCTTGAGAATTAATTTTGTATAAGTAAGAGTATGGCTTTTCTAGTTTTTGAAGGTATTGACGGATCAGGAAAAAGCACACTCATTGATTTATTTTGTAATAAATTAAATGAACATAAGCTCCCCTTTATAAAAACAAAAGAGCCCGGTGGCACAAAAATTGGAAAAAAAATCAGAAGACTGCTTCTTGAAAAAACTAACACTAAGCTATCTCCTATGACAGAAACTTTACTCTACTATGCAGATAGAAAACAGAATATTGAAGAAGTGATTAAGCCTAATTTAAAAAAAAACATAACTGTTATATCTGATAGATACTGGGCTAGCACTTCAGCCTACCAATATGGAGGACGAAAAATAAGTGAAAATTTTATTACAGCTTTAAGGCATCAAATATGTAAAGATTATGAACCCGATTTATGGATTTTACTAGATATTCCAATAGAAATTACATTAAAACGCTTGTTTATTTCAAAAGCGAATAAACGCGACCGAATGGAAATGGAAAATAGCTCTTTTCATCAAAAAGTAAGAGATTATTATTTAAGCTTAGCTAAAAAGAATCCAGAAAAATGGCTTATTTTAAAAGGAGAAAAAAAATCCTCTATACTTTTAGAAGAGCTTATATCTCACTTAAAATCCAAGAAAATACTATTTTAATTTTACTGAATAAGATCTATATTTTGTAAAACTTCTTTTAATTTTTTTAATTGATTTAAACTATGATCAAAATGCAATACTAATCTTAAGCCTTGTTGATTTTTAGGAACAGTAGGCCAACGAATAGCCGGAATAAAGTATCCTAACTGGTTTAAATGTTTAGAAGCTTTTAATGCCTTCTCAGCAGAATTTAAAACAATAAACAAAATAGGACTTGTTGTTTCTGAAAGAGAAAAATCTTTTCTAAGCCCTAAGGCTTTTTTCTTAAGATCTTCAGCTCTAAAGCTTTCTGCTTTCAAAAGTTTTAAAACACTGAGCCATTGACACATTAAAAGAGGAGAAGGAGCTGTGCTGTAAATAAAAGAGCGACAGTTATTTATTAAATAATCTCTTATTAAAATAGAAGATCCTGTAAAAGCTCCATAACTGGCTAAAGCCTTTCCTCCAGTATGAACGGTAATAATATGATCTTTTTTTATTAAATCACTCACTCTTCCTCCTAAAAAACTACCAAAAAGACCTGTGCTGTTAGCCTCATCTATATATAATAAAGCCTGATATTTAAGAGCTAAATTAGAAAGATCTTCAATTGGACAAAAATCTCCTGACATACTAAAAAGACTTTCTGTGATAATAATTTTTTGTTTATTTGTTTTTTTTAGTAAATCTTCCAAATGATTCAAATCATTATGACGAAAAACATGGCAAGGGTTCTTACTTAAACGAATACCATCAATCAAACTCGCATGATTGAGTTCATCTGAAAATATCACTCTATTTTTAGCTAGACAGGGAATTAAACCCAAATTGGCTTGATAACCAGAAGAAAAAGTTAAAACCGCTTGACGCTTAATAAGTTTTTTTAGCTCTTCTTCAGCTTTAACATGATAATCACTTAAGCCTCCTAACAAAGGAGAAGCTTTAGCAGATACATTTATCCCCTTTTCTAAAGCTTGAATTAGATCCGATTTAATTTGAGAGTGAGAACTCAAATTAAGATAATCATTAGATGAAAAATCTAAACCTTGAGCTTTAAAAATTTCACGATAAAGTTTATTCTTCTTTCTTGTTTCTAAATTATTTTTAAAATCTTCAAACATATATTCATTGTTTAATTTCCCAATAATCTACATGATTTTATAATTAGGACCGCTACCCCTTTCTCTAGGAGTCCAACGAGGACCTAAGATATCTGTAGCTTTACAATCAATACAATTAGGCGCATTCACAATCAATTGATCTCCCTTTTGTTCATAAACTCCCGCCGGACACATTTTTTCATAAAATAAAGCTATATCTTTTTTGATGCCTGCTTTTTGAATTAAATGAGACGGAATTTTATCTCTAGTTTTATTTCCTGAAAGATAAACTGCATTGACTTTGCTCATTCTTTCATTTTCAGAAAAATGAGAAGAGTTAACTTGCCTTTTAATTTTAGAATCTTCTTGAAGTTGAGATTTTTTAAAATCAAAAGGGAGATAACCTCTTGTTAGTGTAATTAATCCTGCTTTTATCAAACCTGAAAACAATCCTTTATGAAAAGACTGTCTGAGATTGCGATATATATATAAATCTTTTGCAATAAAGCTGTTTTTAATTTTTTGATCATATTCTTTTAAGCTAGAGTGAGAAAAATCTTTTTTATCAAAGGCAGACATAATTGTTTCTGCAGAATAGTAACCTGAAGCCATAGCATAATGAATCCCTTTTAAAGAAGCCATATTTACAAAACCAGCGCTATCACCTATTATTAAAACACCATCTCCACTTAAGCGATTAGGAATGGCGTGATAACCTCCCTCAGGAATAGTTTTAGCGCCCCATTCTATACATTTTCCTCCTTCTAAATATTTTTTAAACAAAAAGTGATCTTTCATTTTTTGAAATTTATCATGTATAGACAGTTGAGCTGAGGGGTAATCTAAACCTACGACTAAGCCTAAGGACACTAGACCCTCTCCTAAAGGATAAAACCAAGATCCTCCAAAAGTTTTAGAATCTAAAGGCCAAGCTATACTGTGAAAAATATTATCAGGCTCTTTTTTTACCTCCCATATCTCTTTGACTCCTAAAGCATAAGTTTGAGGGTAGTGGCTCGTGATATTTTGATTTTGTAGATAAGCTTGTGTTAAATGCCCACGACTCCCTTCAGAAAGCACAACAACTTTAGCAAAAATTTTACTAGCAGGCTCGGCATTATCTGTTTTAGTTCCGTCTTTGTTTAATCCATAAGCTTTAGAGATAGCCCCTACCACTTTACCTTCATTCATTAAAAGTTTTTCTGCTGGAAAAGAAGTAAAAATATTCACTCCTAGCTCTTGAGCTGATTTTGCTAAAAAACGCGCCACTTCACAAAGAGAAGCCGTCCAACAGCCTTTTGCTTTCATTCCCGGTGGCACAGGTAAAGGAAAAGTTTTTTGTTCGCTTAAAAGATAAAAAGATTCTTTTTTTACTTTTTTTCTAAAAGGAAAATCTTTATCCGCTTTATCAGGAAATAACCATTTAAAAACCAAAGGATTGATGACAGCTCCAGATAAAGTGTGTCCTCCCACTTCATCTGCCTTTTCCATAATGCCAATTTCTATATTTTGCTTTTTGCTTTTTGCTAATTGAGCCAAATGGATAGCTCCTGTTAAACTAGCAGGCCCAGCGCCTATAAACAACACATCAAGCTCAATGCTATCTTCCCCCGGCTGTTGATTGCCTTCAATAATAAAATCTTGTTCAGAAAAAGGAGCTTGAAAATCTTTTGGTATAAAATCTTTCATAGTCTTTTTATTTATATCCAGCCTAGCCAATCCATTCAACTATTTATTTTTATTCTCTTATTTTTAAAAAGCTAAGTAAAAAATAGCATAAAAAAGAAAAACTTACAAAACTTCTTTTGAAGTTTATAATATTTTTAAATACAGCTTTCTTTGTTCAGCTTTTAAAATTATCTGAAATAGCTTAATAAAGCTCATCACTTCCTAAAAGTATCGCGACAGAATTTCATTTCTTGAGATAAGGCAGATAGAGACTCACTACTTAATGTTTGGCTTACTAACTTGTTATGATCTTTCCAGCTTTGAGACTGTTTAGAATTATTTGTAAGTAGAGAAGAATCATTACCTAATGCTTTTCTTACTAAATCTCTTAATCTTTCAATAGATGCATAATAACCAATTGAATCAGATAGGGAACCAAGCCAAATACCTAAAAGCTCTCCTTCTTTAGAAAACACAGGAGAACCACTTAGTCCATCAAATCCTCTGTCTAAATCTTTTTTTACAACGGAAGATTTTTTTAGTATATCAGAAAATTCTTTATTCGCAAATAAATAAGCTATAAAATATATAAGCCTTCTTGCAAACGGTTTATTAAAACGCTCTGCCTCCTTACGACTCATTCCTTCCTTAAAATAAATCCATATAAAATCTTCAGAGGTTATTAAATTACCTTTAATTTCAGTAAAGGAAGTTTCAGGAAATCCTATTGCAGTTATAGATTCTTCTTTCTTAATCCGATCAGGTAGGTCATAATTATTTATATCTAATCCTTTATACTCTTTATTTAATTGTCCACTTTCCATTTGAAGAAGAGCTAAATCAGATTTTTCATCAACTGATAAAACTTTTAAGTAAATTTGTCTATTTCTTTCATCGATATAATCATTAAAATAGACTTTTTCACTGCCTTCAAGCAAATGGTAGGCTGTTGCTACTATATTGGGAGAGATAAAAAAGCCTGTACCCATAACTAAAATTAAGTTTTTATCATTGTCGTACTTTGTTGCGTGTAATCTAACCACTGTTTGTTCTACAACATCATTATATAATTGTTTATTCATACTTGTTCTAGAGAATGTAGGTTTTGGATGATATGTATTTGTATATTTAGATAAAATACGTTCAATTTCAGATAATAAAAACTCAGGTGATCTAAAATATATATCTGTATGTTCAGATAAAATACGTTTAATTTCAGATAATAAAAACTCAGGTGATCTAACATATGTATCTGTATGTTCAGATAAAATACGTTCAATTTCAGATAATAAAAACTCAGAT
>JAPORL010000223.1 GCA_026712605.1 Pseudobdellovibrionaceae bacterium
CTTTGTGGCAAACCGCATGTCCGAGTTTTTAGCTTTGTATCTTACAAGCTTTTCATACAAAATTCTTTTTATTTCAATCTTTAAACTTTTAGAAATCAGAGAATGTATTTAACTCCTGCAAAAATAAAGGGACCTCTAGGTTCAAAAATATCACTGTCCATTTGATTTAATTCATCATCTTTATCTAATGGAGGCTCGCTAAAAAGCAAATTAGACCAGCCAAAATTAAAGCTGGTTTTTTCATTCATAACAAACTGATAGTCTAAATCAAATCTAGAATACATATTTAAATTATCTAATTGAGAAACTTTTTTGGCAAAAGGAGCTGTTATAAAAGCTGTTAAAGAAATATTATGTTTATCATCTTTCCAACCAATAGAACTTATATTCCTCCAAGCTGGAAAGCCAAATTCTCCAATCGTATCTATAAAGCCTAAGCCCGGAAAAGCTTCCCCTTTTGAAAAAAGAATATAAGATAACATGTTTTTTAAATAAGGAGTTCCCTTATTAAAATCTTTTAGTGCTGAATTCCAAACAAAATCCAAGCCTGATTTTTCTGTTTTTCCTATATTTAAAAGCTTTGTTTTAATGGAAGGAGTTGCTTTATCAGCAATAGCATTATATTTATTACTTGGGTCTCTATCTATTGTAATTCCCTCTTCTTTAACAGCAGAGCTTCCCAATTTTAATTCTGCTGCAGTGACTTTCCCTAAACCACTAGAGGGAATACCGCTTTTTCTAATATACCATAAATCTATAGTGAAACTATGCTCTTCTGTCATTTGAAAGTGAGATCCTAAAGAAGCTACCATAGCTTTTGTTTCTTTTAGTTTTTTATTTCCCTCAAATTCAGCATAATATTGTCTATATTTACAATATTCCGTATCTTTCAAAGATTGAGAAAGCTTTTTTAAAACTGTTTTTGTATTTTTGGAAGCTTTATTGTAGGTAGCTCTTTGATCAATTAAAAAATCCTCCATAAGTTTATCTACAGATTCTTTATCTTCTAGAGTATTTGCAATATCTTGAAATTTGCCTGTTGCTTTTAATTCATTATAACAAGCTAAGGTATCATATATACCAGGATAGCCTTGACCAACGGATTGATTTAAAAGATTTAATCCAGGAGCAATAAAAGCCGTGCTGACACTTCCCCTTACTAATAAATTAGAGCTAGGTTGAAATCTAAAGGCAAATTTTGGATTGCTTGTTAAACCAAAGTCAGAATAGTAATCGGCTCGTCCTGCCACCTGAAACTCTAACATTTCACCAAAACGCTTTATTCCCTCCAAGTAGTAAGAAACAACAGATCGTTTTCCATCACCGTCAGAGCCTGCATTAGATAAAATATTTCCAGCTTTAGCCTCTTTATCAGCTCTATTTTTATAATTTTTATTATAAAATTGTAAGCCTGTTGCTACTTCTGTATCCCAAAAACCCGTTTCTCCTGACAAATCCAAAGAGCTAAAAAGTAAAAAAGAGCTGTTTTTAGCTTTAGCTTGATATTTTGCTTTTGATAAATCTCTTTTTTCTTCATTAAAAGGATCATAAAGACCTTCAAGAATAGAATCTGCCAGTTCTTTTTTTAGTAACAAACCCGCTTGTGTGTCGTTTTTCCATGTATGAGCCAATTTTACACTAAAATCATAGTCCCATGTATTAGATATATAACCTCTTGATCCTACAGTTAAATCTGAAACAAAAGTATTATAAGTGGTTTCTCTCTGACCGGCTTCAATAAAACGATACCTTAAAATTCCAGCTAGACTTGTATATTGACTCATTTTATGACCATCAGGAATAGATAATCTCCCAGGAACGGGAGCATAATCCCATTTAACATTTTTATAATTGGCTATTAACTGGGTGTATAAGCTATGCTCCCCTAACTTATACTCCCCTTGAAAGTAACTATTGAACTGCAAGTGCTGAGGCAGTCTTGTAGAGTAATCAGCGACATTAAATTTACAGCCCCCTGTAATCTTTAAATTTTCAGGACAGCCTATTGCTGGACTAGAGCCGAAAACAGGATAAGGACCTGTAGGAGAAATGGTTTTATCTGTCCAGCTTCTTTCATAGTTTTCCACGCGATCTTGAAAGCGTAATTGAAAAGAGCTGATATAAGACCACTTATCACTAGAAGAGCCAAAAACAGTAGCCAGATCTCCTCTAGATCCCCCAGCAAAACCTAAACCCTTTAGCTTAGCTTTAGGCTGAAGAGTCGGAGCCACTAAAGCGTAAAACATATTAGAATCAAAATCTTTTTTAGTAATAAAATTAATCACCCCTCCCACAGCGTCAGAACCATAAAGGGCAGAGCCTCCATCTTTTAAAACCTCTATTCTTTCTACAGCGAAAATAGGAATTAAATTAAGATCAACTGTATTAGAATGGGGATCCTCTACAACTCTCATACCATTTATGAGAATAAGGCTAGCCTCGCCTTTTATTGATAAGTCAGATTCTCCAGAAGCGGGGCTTCCCGCCTCTTCTCTTGAAACTCCAAAATGAGTGACAGTTGTATCTCTTAAAAAATCACCCACTGAGCTATAGCCTGAGTGTTCTAAATCCTCTTTATTAAAAATTGTAACAGGGCTAGGTCCCTCCATATCTATTCTCTTAATCCGAGAGCCTGTTACCTTGATTTTTTCTACATCCTCATCAGCCAAAGTTCTACTCGCCTCTTCTAATGAAGTTTCACTAGTTTTTTCAATAGGAGTTATTTGTTTTCCTTCTAATATTGGTATTGTCGTATCTTTAGCTGGCTCTCTATCTGTCTTTTCTAAATAAAGCTTTTTTGAATCTTCCTCTTCTAAAGATTTAATTTCTTCATAAAGTGGCGAAGTTCCTGTGACCAAATGTCCGCTAACAAAAAATAAAGATAAAAGACAAATATAAAATTTCATTTGAACCTACCTTGTTATTGTTTAAAAATTTGTAAAAGCTTTAATACACCATTTTAAACGAATTATAAAGTTTTAATAAAAAAGATACACTGTGTCAGATAGACTTTCTTAAAAATCCAAGCTTTTATTTCCATATTTTTTTAATTTATTTAGATTAACCCAACTTAAATCAAAATCCTTTTTTATAGTATCCATTTTTTTTGGAAGAGATTTCATGCTTTAGATTAACCCAACTTAAATCAAAATCCTTTTTTATAGTATCCATTTTTTTTGGAAGAGATTTCATGCTTTAGATTAACCCAACTTAAATCAAAATCCTTTTTTATAGTATCCATTTTTTTTGGAAGAGATTTCATGCTTTGGAGCCAGCTTTCTGGTGTTTCCATACAAAGAAAGCAAGGCCAGTCTGGAGAGTGTTTTTTAAAGCATTCCAACACAAATTGAAACATCTCTTTTCTCATCTCTTGATGATAGCGCAATTTACCGTCTTTAGAGTTGAAAAACTCTCCTTGACAGACAAGACTTTGCATTCCAAAACGCTTTCTCATTATAGCCCTCTGTTTAGGCTGAAACCTTAAAGCTCCTATAGAAACATGTTTTAAATCTTTAGGAGAAAATAACAAAGCAATTTGATCAACTAAGTCTTTATAGTTTTTTTTCCAAGATTCATGATAAATAAGAGGGTCTATATGAAAAGAGATTTTAAAGCCTCGCTCTCTAGCTCTTACCCCTGCTTTAAGTCTTTGCTTTAAACTAGCTGTGCCATGCTCTTCTTTTTTAACAATAAATTCAGGATTAACAGACCAACTCACAACCACATTGCCTTTATGTTTAATATTTTCAAAATTCTTTATATTATCAGACTTAGTTTTAAATTCTAAAAGCCAGTTGGGACAATTATTAAAAAAATCAATTAGCTTAACAGAATAAAGGCTTATATCATCTAAGCTTAAGCTATCTATTTGCTCTCCTGTTCCAATACGAATATAAGTATCAGGATTTGTTTTTTTTAATTCTTCCAGCTCTTCAAAAGCTTTTTCAATATTAGTGTAAATCACAACAGCTGGAAAATTAATAAAAGATTGAAGATAGCAATAAGAGCAATCCATTTCACAGTTTTGCCCTAAATTGAGAACAAAATAATTACAACACATCAGTTTAGGTTTAGCTCCCGGACACCTTTTAAAAAAAGAGCCTTTAAAATTTTTTAAATAAAGAATTTTTTTGCTATCTTGAATCTGTTGAGGGCTAAGTTTAGATTTTTTAAAAAAATCTTCTGTTATAACTGAAATTTTACTTTTTGGAAAAATTTTAAAAGCTCTTTTTGCTGTTTCACTGTCTTGAGCCAGTTCATCTATATAAACTTTGTGAAATTTTTTTAAATGCTCTGTCATAACACCTGTTTTTATTATGAAACTTTAAATTTTTCAACTGTTTTAATTTATTTTGAAACTCTTTATAATATATTGGAATTTATAAAAATCTCAAACATATATTTTACTGCAAAAAAAATTTCATTTTATGGTTTTGTATAAAACTTTGTAAATATCAGGCTTAAAACGAGTTTGGATTTGAACACATAGCGACTGTAAGTCGCTTTGTGGCAAACCGCATGTCTGAGTTTTTAAACCTGATATTTACAAAGTTTTATACAAAATTAAAAACGAGTTCGGATTTGAAGATCTCATTTTAAAAATTTTTAAAATATTTCAATAAAGTATTAGAAAATTAAAACTTATCAAGAAGAATTTTTTATTTTTTAGCCTGATTTTTAGTATAAATAGGAAATCTTAATCTTTTTAATTCTTTTATTAAGCTCTCAGCGTGATCATGCTTTTTTAAAAGAGTTTGAATAGACTTATCCATTAAAATCAGCTCCCCTCCTAACTCTAAAATCTGCTTACCCTGACTATGACTGACAAAATGACTTTCTATCCATTCAACAAGTGGTTTAAAAGAAAAGTTTTTAAACTCTGTTAAGATACTTAAATCACTAGAGTTGAGTTTTTTTTCAAGACTCCATTTATGAAAAAGAGGGTATTGTTTAAAAATTTCTTTGATCTCCATATATTTTATTTATACTAGTTTTATATAAATTTTATGTTTTATTCAAATAAGAAAATAAAAATTTTATAGCTTGCTTGACATTTAAAAAAAATAACTTAAAATTCTATTTTAAAAATTTTAATACTAATAGATATTTATGAAATTATTTAATTGGATTTTTGTTTTAAGCTTATCCTTTTTTGTTTCTTGTGGAAAAGATAATAAAAATCAAAAAGAGAATCAAGCTGATAGAGTTCTTGAAGACTATGTCAATGAATGGAAAAATGCAGAACCAATTGACCCAAACACAATAGAAGGGGGGGCGACATCAGTTCAAATAAAAGGTGGAGAAAAGCTCCCTGTAGAACAATTAAAATGTAATATTAACAACTATGAAGATTATATTTATGATTTTGAAAAAGTAGATAAGCTCATTTTGGAAACAGGCGCTGGTTGCTACTTACTGGGAGTAGATTTTACGGGTCATGACTTAGAAGATGCTGTTTTTACAAATGCTAACCTTAAAGGAGCTATATTTACAAATGCTAATTTGACAAATACCAAATTTATAAAAGCTAATTTAACAAACGCTGTTTTAACAGATACAAACTACATGAAAGCTTATTTTAGAGGAGCTATTTTAACAGGAGCCACTTATAATGAGTATGATTCTATAACAGCATGGATACGCTTCTTTAGTGGACAGGGAATACGAGGGCCTGAAGACAAGGGGATGATTTTTGTCAAAAAATAATAAAATCATTATCTTATCTATTCCCTTTAGACTGTAGTAAATCATTTTTCTTGCATTTCTTAATTTTAAACAATACATTAGCTTTCATGAAAGATGAAAAACAAGAGTTCTCTCTTTCTAAAGAGGGATTGGAAATCATCAAAAAAGAGATGACTCGCTATGAGACTAAGTTATCTTGCTTAATACCCTGTCTATGGCAAATTCAAAAAGAAAAAGCTTGGATTTCAAAATCAGCTGTTAGCTGGCTAAGTAAAACTACACAAATTCCAGAATCTCAAATCTATGAAGTCCTAATGTTTTATACCATGTTCAACAAAAAACCAATAGGTAAATTTCATATTCAAATCTGTGGGAATGTCTCTTGCGCTCTTAACGGAAGTCGGGAATTGATTAAAGATTTATGTGAACACTTTAATTTAAAAGAAGGAGAAACAAGTCAATGTGGCAATTGGACAATTTCAAAAGTGGAATGCTTAGGGGCTTGTGACGAAGCGCCCGCTATTCAACTCAATGAAGACTACATTGGAAAAATGAATAAAGAATCCATGCTTTCTATTTTAAAATCTAAAACTAATAAAGGAGCTATTTAAAAAATGGAATATAAACTTTTAACAGAACACTATCATAGAGATATATATAAAACTTTAGAGGGTTATAAAGAAAGAGGTGGTTATCAGACTCTCAAAAAAGCTCTTGAAAAAAAGCCACAAGATATTGTGTCAGAAGTTAAAGAATCTGGCTTAAGGGGTCGTGGTGGCGCTGGTTTTCCGACAGGAGTAAAATGGACTTTTTTACCCGATAATAAAGAAGATCGTTATTTACTTTGCAATGCTGATGAAGGAGAGCCGGGAACATTTAAAGATCGTATGATGATGGAACGAGCGCCCCATCAATTGATTGAAGGTATGTTAATTTCCGCTTATGCTATTCAATCTAAAAAATCTTATATTTACATTCGGGGAGAATATCAAAAAGCTTATAAAATTTTACAAAAAGCTCTTGAAGAAGCTTATCAAGAAGGCTTAATTGGAAATAAAATTTTAGGATCAAAATTTTCTCATGAAATGGATCTTTATTTAGGAGCTGGCGCTTATATTTGT
>JAPORL010000145.1 GCA_026712605.1 Pseudobdellovibrionaceae bacterium
TATCTTACAAGCTTTTAATCAAAAAAACTAAATAGGAATAAATAAAGCTCAAGAACTCAAGCTTAATTCTTTTAACTTGACTTTTTTTTTATAAAACACTAATTTTCTCAACACTAGGGAGTTTTTATGCCAACATTAGGACAATTAGTGAAAAAAAGCCGAGTAAAACAGGCCTCTTTATCTAAATCTCCAGCTTTAGCTAACTGCCCTCAAAGAAGGGGAGTTTGCACTCGTGTTTTTACCACAACACCTAAAAAGCCCAATTCGGCTTTAAGAAAAGTCGCTAGAGTTAAATTATCTTCTGGTTTTGAAGTGAATTCCTATATTCCAGGAATAGGCCATAATCTTCAAGAGCACAGTGTCGTTTTGGTTCGCGGAGGCAGAGTGAAAGATTTGCCAGGGGTTCGCTATCATATCGTTCGGGGAACTCTAGACACACAAGGAGTGGCTGAAAGAAAACGAGCTCGTTCTAAATACGGCTCAAAACGACCTAAAAAATAATATTTTATAAAAAACAGTTGAGGAATTTATGTCCAGAAGAAGAAAAAACAGAAGTTTAGCTAGAGATATTAAGCCTGATCCTATTTATGATGATATTACAGTGGCTCGTTTTATAAACAAACTGACTTTGCATGGTAAAAAAGAAAAAGCGAGAACTGTTTTTTATAATTCTCTTAAAAAAATTAAAGAAATGGAGTCCTCTAAAGATCCCATTACTGTTTTTAAAAAAGCTATTGAAAACTGTAAACCCTCTATGGAGGTTCGCTCCCGTAGAGTTGGAGGCGCTACTTATCAAGTTCCTGTAGATGTGCGTCCGGGAAGAAAAGTAACTTTAGCTATGCGATGGCTGGTTTTACATTCCCGATCTAGAAAAGGTCGTCCTATGGATGAAAACTTAGCTAAAGAATTGGTGGAAGCTTATAACAATCGGGGGAATGCCGTTAAGAAAAAAGAAGAAGTCCACCGAATGGCTGAATCCAACCGCGCTTTTTCTCACTACAATTGGTAATTTATATAAAATTACTATCTTTTATTGAGGATTTAATTTTCTGTAGTGGAATGGCATAGAAAATTAAGGAATTACATACTTAATTAATCAGAAAAATTTTAAATAAATCTATATCATTTAAAGTTTCATAGAAATAGGGAGTTCAATGAGTTCGGATTTGAACACAAAGCATCCGCAGGGTGCTTTGTGGCAAAATGTATGTTTGAAATTGGACGCTCTATTTCTATGAAACTTTAAAACTAAGTATTTGTTTTGAATAGTTTATTAAATATATAATTTTCCGAAAATTATTTATTTTTTATAATAGATAATCCTAAATCTAATAAATTTTCTGTATTAATAGGAGAGGGAGCTTGAGACATTAAGCAAACCGCACTGCTTGTTTTTGGAAAAGCCATAACATCTCTAATATGATTTGTATTTGTTAAAAGCATGATAAGTCTTTCTATCCCCCAAGCAATCCCACCGTGGGGAGGAGCTCCATAACTTAAAGCTTCTATAAAAAAACCAAATTGATCCTCTATCTCTTGAGAATTTAAACCTAAAATAGAAAAGATTTTTTTCTGAAGGACTTCTTCAAAAACACGCAGGCTTCCTCCTGCCAGCTCATGTCCGTTGCAGACTAAATCATAAGCTCTAGCTCTTATTTTTGAAAGATTTTCTGGGGAAACTTCTCGTTCATTTAACATACTCATGTCTTCTTTTTTAGGCAGAGTGAAAGGGTGATGGCAAGCTGTCCATTTTTTTGTTTCCGAATCAAGATGAAAATAAGGGAAATCTGTTATCCAGACAAATTTAGTTTTAGAAGTGTCAATTAGATTTTCTTCTTTTCCAAATATAAAAATAAGTTGCGACAATAGGGTATTAACTAGAGTGTCATCTCCTGAACTTATAAAACAAACTCCTTCTCCTTTGCCTCCCAACATTTCATAAAGTTTTTGTAAAAGGCTTTCACTGATGTGTTTTTTGATAGGAGATTTCCATTCCGTTTGTGTTTTTTCTATCCATAAAATTCCTTGAGAGCCCATAGATTTTACAGTTTTTTGAATGTCATCCGATCGTTTTCTAGATAAAGATAAATGAGGAACAAAAAAACCTTTAGCGCAAGAATTTTTATTTAAAGCGGATAATAAAACTTTTATATTAGCCGTTTTTATAATTTCAGAATCAAGAGTTTTTAACTCTAAAGGGTTTCTTAAATCGGGTTTATCTGTTCCGAAACGATCAAGAGCTGATTGATAGGATAAATGAGGAAATTCTGAAATATCTTCATTTTTTATTTCTTTCCAAATTTTTTTAATGAGTTTTTCTGTTAAATTTATAACTTCTTTTTCATCTATGAAACTCATTTCCAAATCTAATTGAGTGAATTCAGGCTGTCGGTTTGATCTCAAATCTTCATCACGAAAACATTTGGCAATTTGAAAATATTTTTCAAAACCTGAAAGTATTAAAAGTTGTTTTAAAGTTTGAGGGCTTTGGGGAAGCGCATAAAAAGATCCTTTTTGTTTTCTGGAAGGAACAAGATAATCTCTAGCTCCTTCGGGAGTGCTTTTATAAAGAATAGGAGTTTCAATTTCACAAAAATTTTCTTTAGAAAGCTCTTCCCTTATAATTTGCAAAACTTTGTGACGGATTTTTAAATTTTGTTTCAGATCAGTTCTTCTTCTAAAATCTAAATAACGATACTGCAAAGCCAGATTTTCATTTACAGTATCCCCTGAGCGAAAAGGAGCTGTTTTTGCTTTTGAAAGTAAAGTGATGTCTTCAGGAATAATTTCTATTTCTCCTGTATTGATTTTTTTATTTTGCATGTTTTTTGGGCGAGCTTTTATTGTTCCTTTTACAGATAAAACACAGTCATAGCTTAAAGATTGAGAGAGTTTTCCAAATTTGCTGTTTTTATCACAGTTAATTTGAGTGATTCCACTTTCATCCCAAAGATCAATAAAAACTAAATTTCCATGGTCTCTGATGGCTTTTACCCATCCATTTAAAACAACAGTTTGATTCTTTAACTGTAAGCTAATATCTTTTGAAAGATGTGTGCGTTTTATTGACGGCTTCCATTCACTGAACATCTAACAGAAGAATTATCATAGGATAGAAAGTCTATCAAGAAGATTAAAAATTGTAAAAATTATAATTCTGGTACTTTGTAAATAAAATTAATCTCAACTTACATATCATTCATATACAAATTCATAAAAACAATTAATCCTAATATCAAAATAATAATTCCATATATTAGATGAAACCATTTATGTTTTATTATAAAGGACATTTTTTTTGCAAAATGAATAAGAATTTTTGGTAATAAAAGCCAAAGAAAAGCTTTAACAAGCACTAGCCATCCAAATAAGGTTACAATAAGAGAATAGCCAAAGTACCAGTCATTATGAGTTAATACTGTTATTAAGCCCAGTATGAGAAACATCCAAGCTGTCATATAAATCAAACCCTCATTTTGCTCTATGTTCACATAAGTATTGTAAAGCGCTTTAGGAATATGTGAGTTTACTATAAAAACTACACCTCCTATCATTAGTGAAATACCAATGACATGTTCAACCAAAGAGTATATATCAGTAATCATAAAAACCTCCTAGTTTAAAAAGTGGTTCTTTTATGCTTAGCAAATTTGCTTCATAAAGATTCCACAGCTCAATGAGAACAAAATTTTTTTAAAATAGCAAATAAAAAGTAAGGGAATATAGATTTAGGCCCAAGGCTTAGCTTATTTTAAAAAACAGCTAAAATCTCAAATTAAAAGAAGACTTTTCTTAAATTATAAAACATGCTAAGACTAGTTTATGACCTGCCGCATTCAATTGCCAGATGGAGCTTTTAAAGATTTTGAATCTTGTCCAACAGCTTTAGAGCTTTCTGCTAGCATCAGCTCTGGTTTGTCTAAAAAAGCCGTAGCGGTTTTAATCAATCAAGAGCCTGATTTGAAAGATATCCGTTCCGTTTTAAAAGATGGAGATCAGGTAGAAATTGTAACTTTAGGTTCTGAAAAATCTCTAGAAGTTATTAGACACTCTTCAGCTCATGTTTTAGCTCAAGCTGTTCAAAATTTATGGCCAGATGTCAAAGTGACTTTAGGTCCGGTTATAGAAAATGCTTTTTACTATGATTTTGATACGGATAAAAAATTTACTCCTGAAGATTTAGAAAAAATAGAGCAAGAGATGAAATCTATTTTAAAACAAAAATATAAATTGGAAAAAGAAGTATGGTCTAGCGAAAAAGCTTATCGTTATTTTGAACAAAAAGGGGAGCTTTTAAAAAAGGAAATCATAGAAGACTTGGGACTAGAGGAAGTGAGCATTTACAAACAAGGTCCTTGGCTGGATTTATGTCTTGGACCTCATGTTCAACACTTAGGGCAAATAGGTGTAGTTAAAGTGCTTTCTCACTCAGGGGCTTACTGGCGAGGAGATTCTGAAAAAAAACAGCTTCAAAGAATCTATGGAACCGCTTTCCATACAGAAAAACAACTTAAAGTTTTTTTAAAAAAACAAGAGTTAGCTAAACAAAATGATCATCGCCTTTTGGGTAAAAAATTAAACTTGTTTTATTTTAATGAGCTTTCACCGGGGAGTCCTTTTTTTACTCCTCTAGGGACAAGAGTTTATCGTTCTATGCAAAAGCTTTTAGAAGAAAAATACAAAGAGTATGATTATCAAGAAGTCATTACTCCTCAAATTTATCATTCGGATTTATTTCAATCCTCAGGGCATCTTAAGCATTACGCTGATAACATGTATGCGGCATTAGACAGGGAAGAGCTTAAGAACACAGTTTATCAAGAAGCAAAAGATAAAAATAAGTCTGCTTTAGAGCTAGAAGACTCTGTTAATAAAAAGACAACAAACCCCTCAGAAAATCATTTTTCAAAATTAAATAATACAAAAAATCTGTATTTTTTAAAACCCATGAACTGTCCGGGACACTGTCTTTTATATAAAAAGGATCATTGGTCTTACAAAAACTTACCTTGGAGGGTGGCGGATTTTGGTCGTTTGCATCGCAGAGAGGCTAAAGGAGCTATACAGGGACTCACTCGGGTTAAAAGTTTTTGTCAGGATGATGCCCATGTTTTTTGCCGTTTGGATCAGCTTTCTCAAGAAATACAAAATGGGATTCAAATGTTACAAGATATATATAATATTTTTGGCTTAAAAGATTATAAAATAGAGCTTTCCACTCGTCCAGAAAAGCGAATGGGAGAGGATTCTTTATGGAATCAAGCTGAGCTATCTCTGAGTTCAGCTCTTAAAAAATTAAATATTCCCTATGAGCTACAAAAAGGAGAGGGTGCTTTTTACGGACCTAAATTGGATATAAGTATAAGGGATGCTTTTGATCGCTATTGGCAGTTGGGAACTTTTCAATGCGATTTTAATTTGCCCAAAGCTTTTAATTTAACTTATGTGAATGAACAGGATAAAGAAGAAAGACCAGTTATGCTTCATCGGGCTATTTTAGGCTCTTTAGAGCGGTTTTTTGCTGTTTATTTGGAACATTGTAAAGGCCGTTATCCGACTTGGCTAAGCCCTCTTCCTGTTGCTATTTTGCCTTTGACGGACAAAGAAAAAGAATTTTCTTTAAACATAAAAAAAAGACTTGAACAAAATAAAATAATTTGCAAAATAGATGAAAGAAATGAAAAGCTATCATATAAAGTTCGTGAATCTCAAAGTCAGCAAATCCCTTATATGCTAATTATTGGTCAAAAAGAAGTGCAGTCTCAATCTGTTTCTGTTCGTTTAAGAACAGGTGAGCTTTTTCCTAATTTGAATCCTGAGGACTTTGTTAAAAATCTATTTCAAGAGATTAAGTCCCGAAGTCTCTCTTCTTTTTTAATTCAATCTCAATCTAAAAAGGATAGCTAGTATTAAATCTAAAAAAAATTTTCGCGGTCGTTTTAAACGAGAAGAAAGACATCGTTTAAATGAAAGAGTGAGGGCTCCTCAGATTCGTCTTATTGACGAAGAAGGTAAATTAATTGGTGTTATGTCTTCTTTTGAAGCTTTAAACATAGCTAAAAATAAAGGTTTAGATCTAGTAGAAATCCATGATAAATCAGACCCTCCTATCTGTAAAGTTATGGATTATGGAAAATGGAAATTTGAAAATAAGAAGAAGGAGAAGCAAAATAAAAAAAATCAAACAAGGGTTTTAATTAAAGAGATTCAAATGAGACCTAGAACAGATGAAGGGGATATTAAAATAAAGCTTGAAAAAGCTAGAGAATTTTTAGCTATGGGTCATAAAGTAAAAATCAATCTTAGATTTTTTGGAAGAGAAATGGCACATAAAGAATTAGGTTTTAAATTATTAAAAAAAGTAGAAGAGCGTCTTGCTGATAAAGCTAGTCCAGAAATGCCAGCCAAAATGGAAAGAAGAACATTATTTACAATTTTATCTCCTATTAGCTCTAGCAGTAAAAAAAAATTGAAAGAACAGAGCTCCTCGCAGATTCCTGAAGTTCAAAAACTTGGAGATAAGGCTGTAGCAAGAGTAGAAAGCCAGAAAACTTCAAATGAAACAGCTCAAACAGTAGAAGAAAAAAAAGCCTAATAGATATTCAATAAAAATTTGTAACTATCAGGTTTAAAAACTCGGACATGCGGTTTGCCACAAAGCAACTTATATGTGTTCAAAGCTGAAGCCTATTTTGAACTTTGTGTGAAAAGCTATAAGATACAAAGCTAAAAACTCAGACATGCGGTTTGCCACAAAGCGACTTTCAGTCGCTATGTGTTCAAATCCGAACTCGCTTTTAA
>JAPORL010000197.1 GCA_026712605.1 Pseudobdellovibrionaceae bacterium
CCTCGCCGCCGTGGCGGATGCGGTCTTCAGCTGCAGCCGGTAATGCCGGACAAACCATCTTGTGCAATGACTTTAGCTTTAGGATTATCTAAAAGCCCAAAACTAAATTCAGGAGAGCGTCTTACATTGTCCACAACTTCTGGTGCAATTTCTAAAACTGTGGTGTCTTCCATTTCTTCTAATTGAGCTAAAATTCCTGCAGAAGTGCCCATACCTAAACCTATGACTGCAGAGGAAAGGCGATCTCTTTTAGGAGCATACAAATAAGCCAAACTGGAAAGTAAAAACACAGTAGAAAAATCACCTAAGCTATTTCCTATAGCTTTTCCATTAACAATAAAAGAAACCGACTGATGTTTAGCGGAAGGAAAAAGTTTTTTATTGTTAGAGCTGTCAGTATCTTTTGGAAAGGCGACTAAAGAAATAGAAGCATTGGGACCATCTTCAAAAAATAAAAGCTTCTCTTTTTCTTTATGTTTTTTAGGAATAGAGAATATTTTTTTAAAATGATAATCTTGAAGATTTATTGTTCTAAAATAGCCAAGATAATGACCTGTTCTATTCCAGTTAGGAAGAAACAATAAAGCAACAGCTAAAAAACAAGCTAAAGCTGTAGAAAAAATTCTTTTTTCATATAAAGCGGAAATAAAGGCCAAAGAAATTAGCAACAAAATATTAATTTTAAAGAGTTCATCCAAATCAAAAATATAAAAAGCCAAATAGGCTAAAATGATAGTGCCAAGAACTGTTCCCAAAGTATTAAAAAAATACAAATAGCCACAAACAGCCCCATAGTTCTCTTTTGTCTTTTTGAGTAAAGCATAGCTTAAAGGTAAAAGCCTCCCCATAAAAAAAACAGCAGGTAAAAGAAAGATAGATACAAAAAGATAGATAAGGAATTTAAAAACAAAATAATTAGAAGGGATTGAAAACAAGCTCACACGAATATGGCTAATCCATATAGACCAATAAGGAGAAAAAATATATAAAAGCCCAAGAAGAAAAGCTGTGATAAGAGTTTGCTTTATAAAAAAAGAGGGAGAAACTTTTTTTGAATTAATGGAAAGGCTTCCCCAAGCTAAGCCCCCTACAAAAATGGATAAAATAATAGGAAAATTAAAAACTCCAGCTCCTATACTTAAATGCAAAACACGAATAAACAAGACCTCAAAAGAAATAATTATAGCGCCAGCTAAAAAACTAAAGAAAATATAAAACCAATTGGGAATGCGAGAGGGAATCAAAACATATTCTGTCTGTCTTCTCAGCCCGCCTTCTAATTTGTTTCCTATAAATATTAAAGCGGCTATAATGTTAATGGCGCTAGCTATCACTAAGGTCAAAGCCAAACCAAACTTAGGAAGAAAATAAAAACCAGAAAATAAAACACCCAAAAAAGCGCCAAAAATATTCCAACCATAGATTTTAAAGTGACAGGAATTAATTTCTTTAGAGGATTTTGGCAAGACAGCTGTCAAGATAGGTATAGAAGCCCCCATTAAAAAAGTGGGCAAAAACAAAGCCATCAAGGCAATTAAAATATCTATAAATAAATTAGATGGGGTATTAAAACTTATATTTTTTAAAAAATTAAAATAGATATAAAAAACAGCAATATAGATAGCTGTTATTAGTTCAATCCAACCATAGATTTTTAATAAAATAAAACGACTCCATGCTTTTTCTGTGATTTTTCCAAAAACATAATAGCCGACAGCCAAACCTAATAAAAAAACAGCTATAACAAGATTGATAGAGCGAGTGTCACTTCCAACTAGAATAGTTAGATATTTTTGCCAAGCCACCTGAGCACAAAGGGAGGCAAAGCCAGTTGCCATAGTAGCGAAGTAAGCTAAGTGAATATAAGACATTTTTGGAAAAGAAAAATCTATATTTTTAAAAAAAGAAAATAATAATGAATTCTTCATGGTGTTTTATTTCTATTGTTAATTTTTATAAAAAATTTTTTAGGGATTTGTCAAATAAATTTCAAAAGTCATAGGTCTTAGTAAATACTTTATTAAAAGATCTTAAGCTGTAATCTTTTAACAGGCCTTATTGCATAAGAATTAAAAAATTATACAATAAAAAACTTGAATCTTAAAAAAAGAATAGCTAATAATGACTACATGTCAAAAAAAAAGCTAGTTATTGTAGAGTCTCCAACTAAAGCAAAAACCATAAGCCGGTTTTTGGATTCCAGTTATAAGGTTATGGCCTGTATGGGACATATTAGAGATTTGCCAGAGTCCGCTAAGGATATTCCAGAAAAATATAAAAACAAAAAATGGAAAAATTTGGGTGTAAATATAGAAAAAAACTTTGAGCCTATTTATTGTGTGCCTAACTCAAAATCCAGTATTATTAAAGACTTAAAGAAAGAACTTAAAAAGTCAAAAGAGCTTATTTTAGCTACGGATGAAGACAGAGAAGGAGAAAGTATCAGCTGGCACTTACAGTTTATTTTACAGCCTAAAGTCCCTGTAAAAAGAATTGTATTTCATGAAATTACAAAAATGGCTATTGAATCCGCTTTAAAAAATTATCGCTCAGTGGATAAAGGTTTAGTTAAGGCTCAAGAAGCCCGAAGGGTGCTAGATCGTTTAGTTGGCTATACTCTTTCTCCTCTTTTATGGAAAAAAATTACAACTGGACTATCAGCAGGCCGTGTGCAATCTGTTGCTGTCAAACTTATCAGTGAAAGAGAAATAGAAAGAATGAATTTTATTAAGAGCCTGTTTTATGGAATATCAGCTGAACTTTCTCCTAAAAACTCTAAAGAAAATTTTTTATCCATTCTACATTCATGGAAATCAAAAAAATTGGCAATCAGTAAAGATTTTAATAGTAAAGCTCAACTTATAAATAAGAAACTTCTACATTTAACAGAAAAAGATTCTAAAAACTTACTGAAAACACTTAAAAAATCAAAGTGGCTGATAAAAAATATTGAAAAAAAGCCTATTTCCCGATCTCCTAAACCGCCTTTTATAACATCCACCTTACAACAAGAAGCTCATAGTAAGTTGGGTCTTTCCCCTAAAAACACAATGTCAGTAGCTCAAAAACTTTATGAAAAAGGGCTTATTACTTATATGAGAACAGATTCCACTCACCTCTCTCAAGAAGCTTTAAGAGGAATAAAAAAAGCTGTTTCAGATATTTACGGAAAAAAAGAGTTAGTTAGTAAAACTCGTATCTATAAAACAAAATCAAAAGGGGCTCAAGAAGCCCATGAAGCCATTAGACCTGCTGGTCAAACTTTTAAAAAACCAGAGACAAGCGGTTTAACTGGAGTTGAGTTAAAACTCTATAAACTGATTTGGCAAAGAACTCTGGCCGTTCAAATGAAAAACTGCGAACAAGAGCAAACCAGTCTTCACATTAAAGCGGGTGAGGCTTTATTTCAAACTAACGGCTTGAGAATTGTCTCACCGGGATTTTATAGGGTCTATAGAGATCAAGAAGATAATTCTAAAATTCTCCCAGATTTAAAAAAAGGACAAGAGTTAAAATGTCTTAAAGTAGAAAGCAAAGAAAAACAAACACAAGCTCCTGCTCGTTATAATGAAGCCTCTTTAATACAAAAACTAGAAAAAGAAGGTATTGGCCGGCCCTCTACTTATGCCCCTGTTATTTCCACTATACAAGATAGAGGTTATGTCAAAAAACAAGGAAAAAACCTAGCGCCCACTTTTACGGCTTTAGCTGTTACAAAACTTTTAAGTGAACATCTGCCAGACTATGTCAATTTAAACTTCACCTCTAAAATGGAAAAAGCTCTTGATGATATGGCTGAAGGCAAGGTGCCTTATGTAAAATATCTAAACAGTATCTACAATGGAAAAAAGGGCCTCAAGGAGCAAGTCAAACAAAGAGAAAAAACAATAGATTCTGACAAATCCAGAACTCTTCAATTTCCTAGCTTCAAAGGCATTAACTTTAATGTGGGACGTTTTGGAGCCTATATTACTAAAAAGCAAGGTCAAAAAGAGTTAAAATCTTCTCTGCCAGCAGATACTTTTTTATCTGATCTAACTTTAGAAAAACTAGAAGAAATTGTACAAATCAAAACAAAGAAAGAAACTGCCTTTGGAATTGAGCCTAAAACTAAAAAGAAAATTTTTATAAAAACAGGACCTTTTGGTCCTTATTTAGAGTTAGAAGGTGGAGAAAAGCGAACTTCTATTCCAAAGTTTTTGCCTTTAGAAAGTTTAAACTTAAAACAAGCTCTAAAACTTTTAGAGCTTCCAAAAATTTTGGGCTTACATCCCAAAACAAAAAAAGAAATTAAAAAAAGTATTGGACGCTTTGGCCCCTATATCGTGCATGAGGGTGATTTTCGCTCTGCTCCAAGGGACGAAAGTTTCTTAGATTTAGATTTAAAATCAGCTTTAAAAATTCTAGCTCAAGAAAAAAGAGCCAGCAAAAAAAACTCTTCAAAAAAAGCTATCAAAGAGTGGACTCACAACAAGCAAAGCATTCAAATTTTACAAGGATACTCACCTTATATCAAATATAAAAATAAAAATTATAGTTTAGCTAAAGATACGGATATAAAAAAATTAGATTTAAAATCAGTCTTACAAATTATAGATAAGAAAGCAGATTCTTCAAAAAAAATAACTAAAGCTAAGAGAAAAACAACAAATAAAAAAACCGCAAAAAAACAAAAAACCAGAACTACCAAATCTAGAAAAAAGTAAAAAAGAAAAGTAAAAATATTTGGAGGTGATGGCCGGATTTGAACCGGCGTACACGGATTTGCAGTCCGCTGCCTAACCTCTCGGCCACATCACCTTATAAAACATTTCTATTTCTAAAAATAAAAAAAGTAAAGAATTATTCTACAATACAAACTTTATAAAATTAAAACCTGTCTAAGAGTTTAAATTTTATTTATATGTTTAGGTCTATTGATTAAAAGCTTAGTAAGATACAAACTTAAAAACGAGTTCGGATTTGAACACAAAGCGACCTATGGTCGCTTTGTGGCAAAACGCATGTCTGAGTTTTTAACTTTGTATCTTACTAAGCTTTTAGATAATAACACTAATTTCAAATTTAAAAATCAACTCTATTAAATTAAACTCTAAACCCGAGATTTTAAATTAAAATTTTAGGGAAAAGCCCTGAAGAGTGCTTTAAAGCTTTTCCTAAAGCCTGTCTTCCCCACTTTGTATTTTTAAAAATAACTTCTTCTCCTAAAGCGGATAAAAATTTCTCCATTTTTTTAGGCATAACCGGAGCAAGAAGAATTCCACATATCCTTAAAACTTCTAAGCAATTGTATAATACCACACCGGCCTGTTTTTTATCTATTTTAACCAATTTCCAAGGAGCCGTTTGCTCTAAATATTTATTCACTTCCACTAGTAAACTAGATAATAAGTGTAAAGCTTGAGATAATTCAAAATTATCAATTTTATTTTTAAATAAACTTTGTTTTTCTTCTGTGAGTTTTTTCAATAGACTATCTTCTGTGTGATAAGGGATCTGACCATCAAAGTGCTTTTCAATCAAACGAGAAATACGACTAAAAATATTCCCAAAATTATCTGCTAGATCTTCATTTACTTTTTGAGTAATAAGATCAACTGATAGAGCAGAATCTTTGCCTAAAACAATTTCTTTAGCCAAAAACCAACGAAGCTCATCTAAACCTACCAATTCTATAAGCTCTAAAGGATCGAGTTTATCTCCTTTAGATTTACTCATTTTCTCATCTTCTTTATTTAAAAGCCAACCATGTGCAAATATCTTATCAGGGAGAGGTAAGTTTAAAGCCATTAAAAAACAAGGCCAATAAACAGCATGGGTCATTAAAATATCTTTACCAATTAAATGATGTTTTTTAGCATTCAGCCAATACTTTTCAAAATGCTCTTTCTTATTTAAATAACCTGCCCCTGTTACATAATTTAAAAGAGCATCCACCCAGACATAAGCAACACAATTATTATCAAAGGGAAGCTCTATACCCCAAGATACTCTTTTTTTAGGACGACTGACACACAAATCCTGAAGGGGCTGTTTTAAAAAACCTTGTATTTCATTATATCGTTCCTTAGGTTTAATAAAATCGGGATGATTATCCAAATGATTTTGTAAAGCCTTTTGGTATTTAGACATTTTAAAAAACCAAGCTTTTTCTTCTAAAGGAATCAGCTCTTTTCCTTCAGCTGACTTAGCTCCGACAAGATCTTTTTCTGTATAAAAGATTTCTTCACTAACACAATACCAGCCTTTATAGTGAGAAGAATAAATATCCCCTTTGTCATATAAATTCTGCAAAACATTTTGAACAGCTTTGCAGTGATAATCAAAAGTAGTTCTAAAAAATAAATCATATTCAATATTTAAAATTTTCCATGTTTTTTTAAATTGAGGACTCATTTGATCACAATGCTCCTGAGGGCTTAAGCCTCTATTAAGCGCTGATTGCTCACATTTTTGTCCATGCTCATCTGTGCCAGTAATAAAAAAACTAGAATAACCAAATAATTTTTGATAACGGTTTAAAATATCAGCAATAATGCTGGTGTAGGCTGTGCCTAAATGAGGTTTATCGTTCACATAATACAAAGGCGTGCTTATATAAAAATTTTTATTTTTAAGCATATTTTATAATAAAACTAAACTTTTTTATAAAGTAAAGATTTTTTAAATATTTTATGAAAAGTTTGTAAGATACAAAGCTAAAAACTCAGACATGCGGTTTGCCACAAAGCGACCTCTGGTCGCAATGTGTTCAAATCCGAACTCCTTTTTAGCTTTGTATC
>JAPORL010000062.1 GCA_026712605.1 Pseudobdellovibrionaceae bacterium
GGCTTTATTCCTAAAAAAACCTGTAGATTTCATATCTAAATCTAATTCTAAGATAGAAGCCTTTGCATAATCTTTAGCCGTTTTATATTTTTTAAATAGTTTTTCTGTTACTTGATTAACTCGTTTATCTGTACACTGAGCGCTTAACTGAGTGGCAACTAAAAGCTCTAAAGGATTTTTAAAATTTAAAGCGCAATGAGCTGAAGTATATTTTTTACTAAGTAAGGATAAAATAGTTTTAACTCTTTGTTTCTTTTTATGAAAAGATTCCATAAGCTACTTTAAAAAAATGCAAAAATAAACTTAGAGTTCTATTTCTAATGTTATTTTATCAGAAGTTTCTATTTTCTGTTCAGAAGATGGGTTTCTTTTTGTATCTGATTCCTTTTCTGCTTCAGCTTGTCTTTTCTTTTCTTCTTCAGCTTTTTTTTGTTTTTCTGCAAGGGCGTTTTCCTGTTTTCTTTTTATCAAAACTCTTTCTGCCAGATAAGATGGGTTTGAAGTTTTTCCTCTATCCATCTCTAAAATTAAGTAATTGGATAATTTTTCCGAAATTTTCAAATCAGCTTTCTTTATATCCATTAAAATCTTTGTGCTTTCCTTAGTATTCACCGACTGTAAATAAGAAATGGAATTTTCTATTACATACAAAAGTCCTGCTTGTTGAGAAAGAGAAAAAGTTTTAGACCTAAATTCTTTAATAGACTTTTCTACCACTTCTGCAAAAACAGGCATAAAATCTCTATGAGTTACAATTTCATCTTGAATCATGAGCAATAAAGAAGAATTTATATTATCAGTATCTGGCCTCATTAACAGGACTTTTAGACCTTTTTTTAGCTCCGACAAGGCTTCCTCTCCTCCCTCTGAAACTAAATTCTGTGGTGCTTTTTCTCTAGATTTTTTAATATATCCCTCTACTATATCTCGCATTTCTGTATATTCCTTAAGCTTTAAAGTCTTGGCTGTGTAATAAGAAGAGCAAAGCAAAGGAAAACAGAAAAATAAAACAACTAAAAATCTCATAAAGCCTATTTTAATTAAAAAATCCTTAAAAATAAAGAAAAAAATTGCCCTAAAAAAAAAACTACTATATCCTTTGAGGAGTTTAATAATTTTAGGAGGAAAAACATGAAAAATAGTTACATTATTGCTTTAGTTATAGGCTCTTGTATTATCACTTTTATTGCTTCAGTTATTTTTGCAATGAATATGGTTACAATTACTCCCAAACAATTAGCAAAAGTTGTTAAAAAAGATCCAAAGACTTTTTTTATGGCTTTAGAAGAAAGTCATAAAGACTTTCAAAAAGTAAAAGCAGAATCAGAACAAAAAGAAGCGGTCAAAGCTTTAGAAGAGCAATTTAAAAATCCATTAAAAATTAAAACAAAGGGTCGCGTCACTTTTGGAAATAAAAAAGCGCCTGTCACTATTGTAAAGTTCTCTGATTTTCAGTGTACCTATTGCGCTAGAGCCGCTAAAAGTATGAGTGCTTTAAGAGATAAATACGATGGTAAGGTCAACTTAGTTTATAAAAACTTCCCTCTCAGTTTTCACCCTTTTGCCAAGCCAGCGGCTGAATATTTTGAAGCTGTCGCTCTTGTAGATGATGATAAGGCGCGTCAATTTCATGATGAGATTTTTGAAAACTTTGATGATTATGCTCGCCTTCAGGACAAAGAAAGCATTGATAAAGCCATAAAAAAAATTCTCAAAAAATTAAATCTTAGTACTAAAAAAGTAAATAAAAAATTAGACAAAGCTAAAAAGGTAGTTCAAGCCGATATGGATGAAGCTATGAAATTAGGAGTAAGAGGAACACCTAGTTTTTTTGTCAATGGAGTTGATGCAAAAAATATTGGTATTGAACAAATCATTACTAGAGTCTTAGATAATGATGATAACAATGATGACGAAGACGAAGAAGATGATGATAGCGAAGACACCTAAAATTAGAATTAAATCTTAATCTTATCTAGGGCAAAAAGAATTATCTTTTTGCCCTAGATAATTATTTTAATAAAATTTGTTCAAAAAATATAATATCTTTTATAAGTAAAGTGTAATATTAATATATTTACTTGATTTATGCTTTATTCCCTTCAAAGTAAACTCTTAGACTGGTTTGAGAAAAATAAAAGGTCTTTACCTTGGAGAAAAACAACAGACCCGTATAAAATATGGATATCAGAGGTTATGTTACAACAAACAACTTCTAAAGCTGTTGTTCCTTACTATAATCGCTTCTTAAAACATTTCCCAGATCTGAAAAGTCTATCAAAAGCAAAAACAGAACAAGTTTTTTCCCTCTGGTCAGGCTTAGGCTATTATAATCGGGCAAAAAATCTAATTAAATCCAGTCGTATAATTTATAAACAAAAATTTTTCCCAAAAACTTATAAAGAGCTTTTAAAATTTCCTGGATTTGGAGCTTATATAGCCCGAGCTGTCAGTTCTATTGCTTTTGAAGAGCCAGTAGGAGTTTTAGATGGTAATGTCATTCGCTTTCTATCTCGCTTTTATGGATTAAAAATAAAACATTGGCAATCTAAAGAAAAAGCTGAACTTCAAAAAATAAGTGACAGCTGGGTTCAAAATCAAAAATCTTCTAAAATGAATCAAGCTCTTATGGAAATAGGAGCTCTTATTTGTGTTAAACAAAAACCTTTATGTTTGCTTTGTCCTGTAAGAGTAAATTGTCAAGCTTATAAAAAAGGCCTTCAGGAAAAACTTCCTTTAAAAAAAGAAAAAAAATCTACTGAATTTTGGCACTATTATCCAGAAAAAATAAAAAGACAACATAAATGGGCTTTTGTTAAAAATACAAAAATGCCATTTCTAAAAGGTCATTTATTATTTCCTGGTCTATCTAAAAAATTAAAGCACAAAGCTACAAATTATGATTTTGATCATAGTATTATGAATTATAAAATATTTATAACTATTAAAACAAAACGAAAGCACTCTCTCTCCCTTTTTAAGTGGTATAGCTCATCAGAAATTAAAAAATTAAATCCTTCCTCTTTAATACAAAAGGTTTTAAAATTTTAATCAGTTGAATTTTTTAGTCTGCGAATTCTTTTTTCCGTAAGTTTGGTTTGTTAATAATTCCCATTCTTTTTGATATGTTTCATTAGCTGTGGCTATCTTTAAATGATTTCTAACAGGGTTTTTATAAGAGCCTTCAACAAAATCCCAGCCTTTAAAATGCCATTGCTCTTTTTCTTTTTGAAGGGCAAAGTCTGGAACAAGTCCTACTTTTCCTCCTCCTCCTGGTATATCTAAAGATAAATTAGGCAAGGCTAAACCAGACAGACGTCCCCATAACTCCTTTTGTATAGAAAGAGAATCTTCAATAGAAGTTCTAAAATGATCTGTCCCCTCTGAAGGATCACATTGAAACATATAATAAGGTTTCACTCTTAAATACAATAAACGCCTCATAAGAGCTTGAATAATAGAAGGATTATTATTGATTTGATTAAGCAAAACAGTTTGGTTAAATAGGAGTATTCCAGAATCAGCCATGCGAGTAAGGGATTCTTGAACCTCTTTTGTCAATTCTAAAGGATGATTAAAATGAGTCATCAAAAATACAGGCTGATATTTTTTAAGAACATGACATAGAGAATCTGTTAATCTCATGGGACAAACAACAGGCATACGAGAAGCTATTCTTATAATTTCAACATGGCTAATTTCTCTTAATTTTTTGAGAATATTATCTAAAATGGAATCAGATAGAGTAAGAGGATCTCCTCCTGATAAAATAACTTCTCTAATTCCTTTATTTTTTTTGATATAAGATAAAATTTCTGCCTGCTCTGCCTTACTGCTTAAGCCTTTTTTTTTTCCAGTAAATCGTTTTCTTGTGCAATAACGACAATAAACAGCGCATTGATCTGTAACTAAAAACAAAACCCGATCCGGATATCTATGAATTAATTTTGAAAAAGGAGAGTGTTTTTCTTCTCCTAAAGGATCTTTTAGAGATTGACGCCCTACATAAAATTCTTTCTGACTAATTTCTACAATAGGCTTTAAAATAGGAGCTTTTGTAGCTAATTTTAAGTAATAGGGAGTTGCTCCTGAGGAAAAATTAGACTTTTTATTACCAAAATTTTGAATATTTCTAACTTGCCACATCCAATTAAACCAATCTTTTTCTGAAATAGATTCGGGTTTTCCTAGGCTTTTAAACTGCAATTTCACAGTTAATTTATATTTGAAATTTTAGCTTTTTTCTAATTTTTTTATTTAAACTGCTAAATGCTAGTCTTTTTCTTCAGATTTTTTATAATATACTCAAAAAAACTTGACCTTTCTAATAAGCTTAATTAAATAGGTTAAATATGTAGCTTAAATTAAGCACAAAACTAACAAAGGAGAAAGGTATGAATAAGGTTTTATTTCTAATAAGTACTATGGCTTTAATAGCTTGTGGCTCTAATACAGTACAAAATAACATGGTCTCAAACATTAAAGTTGGTGAAACTCTTGTTGAGTCTGGAGCTTGCGAAAAATTTAGTACTGGTTTTTTTGGTTTTGGAGGACACTGGCCTCAAACTATTACTAAAGAAGATGGTACAGCAACTACTGCTGACGGAGACAAAGAAAAACTGTGGGAAGCTAACGATTATATGGT
Source organism: Pseudobdellovibrionaceae bacterium (assembly GCA_026712605.1). Taxonomy (GTDB): domain Bacteria; phylum Bdellovibrionota; class Bdellovibrionia; order Bdellovibrionales; family UBA1609; genus JACOND01. The sequence goes on from JAPORL010000062.1 coordinate 4,646, forward strand.
AAATACTGATGGTAGCATTGCAGAAGCTGAAGAGGCTTGTGAAGTAAAAGATATGATGGAAGAAGAGTCTGGAGATGAAGGTGAAACAGATGCAGAAGGTGAAGCAGATGCAGAAGGTGAAGCAGATGCAGAAGGTGAAGCAGATGCAGAAGATGAAGCAAATGCAGAAGGTGATGAAACAGAAGACGAGTAAAAATAAAGCAAATAATAAAAAGTAAATAATTAAATATCAAAATTTTTAATAACTAACTAAAAAAGACTTTCTGAAAAGAAAGTCTTTTTTATTAAAAGTAACAGTAATCTATAAACTGTCTTAGATTTTAAAGCTCATTTATTCCTATTTAAGTCTTTTTGATTAAAATCTTGTAAGATAGAAAGCTAAAAGCGAGTTCGGATTTGACAACATAGCGACTGTAGGTCGCTTTATGGCAAAACGCATGTCTGAGTTTTTAGCTTTCTATCTTACAAGATTTTCACATAAATTTCAAAATGGAATCGGATTTGAACTGAATAGCGACTGCAAGTCGCCTTGTGTAAAAGCCTGTCTGAGTTCTTGAGCTTTGTATCTTAGTAAACTTTTCAAATACAAAACTTAAAGTTTTTAATTTAACAACAATTTCTTACTTAAAAGCCTGATAACCTGTCAAACTGCGACCTATAGATAAACGATGAATGTCTTCAGTTCCCTCATAAGTACTTACTGTTTCTAAATTTAATAAATGACGAATAACAGGGTACTCATCTATGATTCCATTTGCTCCTAACATATCTCTAGCTTGTCTGGCAATTTCCAAGGATATTTTACAATTATTCATTTTAGCTAAAGAGATTTGCTCTGGTTTTAGTTCTCCTTTTTCTTTTAAAACTGAAATATGGAAATTAAGCAATTGAGCTAATGTAATATTTTGAATCATTTTAACTAATTTTGCTTGAGCTAATTGAGTGCTTGATAAAGCTTTGTTAAAGATCATCCTTTGCCCCGAATAATTTAAAGCCGTTTGATAGCATTCCATAGCTGAACCGACAACTCCCCAAGCAATTCCATAACGAGCCTGATTTAAACATTCTAAAGCTGATTTTAATCCCTGAGCTTGAGGTAAAATATGACTTTCAGGAACAAAACAGTCTTGAAAGTGTAGTTCTGAAGTAATGCTAACTCTAAGAGAAAATTTCCCTTTCATTAAAGAAGTTGAAAAACCTTTAAAATCTTTTTCTACTAAAAAGCCTTGTATTTTACCACTATCTAATTGAGCCCATACAACAGCTAAATCAGCTATGGAACCATTGGTGATCCACATCTTATTTCCATTTAAAATCCAACCGCCTTTTGTTTTTTTAGCATGGCATTTTAAACTGGCTGGATCAGAACCAGCATCTGGCTCTGTTAGACCAAAACAACCTATCTTTTTTGCAGTCGCCAACTGAGGTAAAAACTCCTTTTTTTGATCCTCTGAACCAAAACTAAAAATAGCCCACATAACTAAAGCGCCTTGAACTGAACAAAAAGAGCGAAGTCCTGAGTCTCCTCTTTCAAGCTCTTGCATAATCAAACCATAGGCTCTTGGGCTTAGGCCTGCACAACCATAACCTTTAATATTAGATCCTAAAAGATTCATTTCAGCTAAACGAGGAATAATCTGTTTTGGAAAATTTTCTTCACGATGAGCTTGCTGTAATAGAGGATACACTTCCTTACGAACAAAATCTGCTGTTGTTTTTTTTACCATCAGCTCTTCTGTTGTAAAAAGTCTATCTATATTTAAAAAATCATAGGCTGACATTTATCGCTCCTTTTTTAAATTTCTTTTTATTTTTCTTCCTCTTAAATCGCTCCATCATTTTTTACTGTTGTATCTGATTCAGCTTGATCAGGGTTTTTATTATCATCATCTACCTCTATATTGTCTTTTTTTCTTATAGGGTCTAAATCACAAGCCTTATCCTGTTTTACAATATTTCCTTCTTTAGACACTTTATAATTACCTGGTTTATAAACACTATCAGACATTAATTGATGATCTTTATAACGAAATTTAAGAGGAAAATCTCCTAGTAAAGGAAGATCAAAAAATTCTAAGCA
>JAPORL010000180.1 GCA_026712605.1 Pseudobdellovibrionaceae bacterium
ACTTCCCAGACAAATTTATCACTTTTTTTAAAAACTTTTTTAATTATTGAATAAGCTTTAATGTGAGGGACAATAATATTCCACGGTGAAAGTTCTGTTGCTATCTTTTCTTTTTTACTATCAATTATAGTTGATCCTTTATGATTTTTATCAAAATATAAAAAACATACACCGCCTCTAATATCTACGGTAGGAAAAACAAAAGAAGAATTTTCAAAATAAGTTATTTGCTTTATTTTTTTGCTTTTTATAACCTGATTACGAAAATTATCTAAACCCTTACCACCAGAAAACCAACGAGCTGGAACAACTAAGGAAAATTTGTTAATCTCTTGCGAATTAATTAGAGATTCAATAAAAACATTATAAATAGGCTTAGCACTTTTTCCGTGTCCTTCATCTTCTTCCTGATAGGGAGGATTTCCTACAGCTACAATTTTTTTATGTCCTGTTTTTTCTTTTATATATTCCAACATGGCTTTTAACTCCTTGTTAAATGTTTGTTTATCTAGCCGACCGTCAACTTCTGACAGATAGCCACCGTTTTTTATATTTTCAGTAAAATTTTTATTATGAGACTGTTCGTTTCCATAAAAAGTTCTAAGGCTTAAGTTGTAATGTCTTTCATCGGGAGCTAAAGCAAAATACCTATTGCTTTGATAAAGCTCTCTATAAATAGAATCTAAAGAGGCAAGTTTTCTTTTAGACTTGTAAAGTATGGAAACAAGAGCAGTAGCTAATAAAATTTCTCCTGCTTTACAAAAAGGATCAAAAAATACATAATCATCACTTGTAAAAACTTCTTTATCTAAACACTTCACTAACTCCACAGCTTTATCCATTTTCATCACAGGCTGATCCCGTCCTTTGACACTTCCTAAAATATCAACAACATGAGTATTTATATTGGCAAATTTCAACTGAGCTGACATAATATCTCCTGCTTCTAAACGGCGATTGGTAATTCAATATTATAATCGGATTTATAATTAGGTTTTTTAATTTTCTCTTTTTTGAGATTTTTCTTTTTATCATCTATTAAAGAACTAACTAATCTAAACTTGTTTGTATATTCTGAAGGAACAATATTTTCTTTTTTACAACTCTTGAAATATTGACACCAGTTCATTTCAAAATTAATTGGTTTGTGCTTATTTTTCTTTAACCATTCTCTACTTATAGCTGTTTTATCTGCCAACTTTTTAGCTTTTACACTATCTTTTTCCAAACAAGATAGAGCTTCATTTTCATGAATTTGCCAATCAATACAACATAAAACATGTGTTAAAAAATCTTTGTTTTCTCTTGTGAAAGGATTTATTTTATCATTCTCTGTTAAAAAGCCAAATATAAAAGCTTTAACTCTTTCTCGGCAAAGGCTTATATTTTTAGAATCAATATCAATAGCCCAAAGATTATTTAAAGTGTTGGCAACAGCGTAAAAATGAGCTTCCTCAATTTTTTGTCTTTTAGCTTGCTTAAAAAAAGCTTTTAATCTCCGTTTAACAATCGCTTCAACAAAATTGCCATGCCCACATGTTGGCTCATAAAAAACCGTATTGGTATCTGTCCAAACAGACTTATCCAACATATCCAACATTTGATTGACATACTTTTCAGGGGTAAAAACTTCTCCAAAGTCTCGGATTCTATTTTTGCTCCTGTGATGAATAAGATGTAATATGCTTTTAGATGAACCCATGATACGCTCGTTATCGGCATTTTTCCTACAGTATTAAAGAATAAAAATATTAAAAAAATTGAACTAGTCTAAAGAAAAGTAGTTTTTAAAAATCTGAAATTTTTAATCTAAGTCAGGCTTAATGAATCAGCTAATTTCTATCCTATATTTAGGAATAAATGGCTTATCTGTTATGCTCACAGATTGAACCTCTTCTATTTTAAAGAAATCTATTTTTTTAGTCTTGTAATAACAAGCTTAATCTGTCTGATTTACTGAGACGACACGTAGACGACATAAAAGCTTAAAAGTACTTAATTTTAAAAGAAAATTTTAAAGAGGATTGTATTTTTTATCTTTACATTTACAGGCTTTAATTTTGGACTGCTCGTAAGAAGGCCAAAGTCCTTTTACTATTCTTGTATTAGGCTCTTTATCTATAACTCCCTTTGTAAGACTTTTGATTTCACTTAAAAGAGGATTAACTAAAGGCATTTTTGTTAATCCATCAACACAATCAGGTAAATAATATTTCTCTTCTTTATTTTTAAATAAAGGCCACTCATGATAATAAGGATGTCCATAAAGAGGCTTTTCCCCTGTTTCTCTGTTTAATAAATACAAAGATAAATAAGCCTTTGTTTTAGAGTGCCTTGAAGAATAAGTTATAAAATTACCAAAGGCTAACAAGACTCTATCTTTTTCTTTTAAAGAAGGCAGTAGATTAAAACTGGTATAGATTGTTTTTGTATCTGGCTTTTTATCTGTGAGCATTTCAATGATTTTTAACTTCCATAAAGGCAAAGCTCTGTAAGAGGAGTTATACTCATAGCCCTTTTTATAGGGCGGTGGAAAATGTATAATCTTTTCCACTTCTACAATAGCAACATGACTTGCCTTTTGCCATTGATCTAGAGTCGTTATTTTTTTATCAAAAAAGAAATAGGGACAAGCAATAGAAAAAAAGAACTCCAACATCTTTATAACTTTTAATTAGCTCTAAATTTCATAATAGCATTTTAAATATTCATGTTTCTTAATTTTAAGTTCTAAGGGAATATAAAATAAATCGCTAGTTATCTTTCAAAAAAGTATTAAGGCTTACTCTGTGTTCACAAGGCGGAACCCGAAACTCTGACTCCCTTTACCTATATAACTCCTGACTAGATTAGCCGAACCCAGAGATATTTCACTATTGTTCCAACTACCGCCACGTAAAACATAGTCATATCCAGTAACAACCAAAGGATCTCTTCCTCCCGGTAACTTCCGGTGCCACTTATCCTGAACCCATTCCGAAACATTACCATACACATCATATAATCCCCATGGATTTGCCTCTTTTGTCCCGCCAGGATGCGTCCCTTGTCCTGAGTTCTTGTTATATATCGCAAATCTACCTAATTGATTGGGATCATTACCAAAAAAATAAACTGTCTCTCTCCCCGCTCTCACTGCATATTCCCACTCCGCTTCTGTTGGCAAACGATAACAACCTATTGGATCCTTCGGATTTCCATTACAATTACTCCATCCTTGTAAATCATTAAGGTTTTTTATAAACACCTGAACATCATACCAACTCACCCTCTCCACGGGATGATTGGGACAAAGACCCACTCCCTGAAGCTCCACATACTCATTCCCACAATGCTCCCTTGTCCTAAAATAGGAAGGATTTCTTAATCTATTTTCTGGATGATTCCTCATGACCAAATACCATTGCTTTTGTGTCACTTCCTTTGTCATGATCAAAAAATCCTTGCTGATCTCAACCTCTTTAGGCTCTTCATTTCTTATTTTATAAGTCTCTCCTTCTGAAAAGCCCATTTTAAACTGACCTGCCGGTATCCTCTTAAAACAAAAACTAAGAAAACCTAAATTAGGATCAGATATATGACGAAACTCTTGAAAAGAAGTGCATCTAGATGCAATTTGACGCTTAGCTGTCTCCCCTTTTGAAAGCTCCTGATTTTCAACTTCTGCAACTCCAATTGGATCCTTGTTTAACAAATGACAGGATGAAATCAAAAAACTACCTACAACTAAAGCCATTAAATTCAAAACCACTGGACTTAAATCTCTTAAATTCTTTGAAAATAAATTCAAAACAAAACTCTTAAGCTTAATCATAAAAAACTCCTTTTTTATTAATCAGACTAAAGCCTAACACAGAAGAAGAAAAAAACCAGCCTAGACCCTAGAAATATTTAAAAACTTAAGGTATTTAGGAAAGCTAGTATTTATTAAATGGAGCGGGTGATGGGATTCGAACCCACGACCTTAACCTTGGCAAGGTTACATTCTAGCCAACTGAACTACACCCGCTTGATACCTAGCCATAATATAAAAATCTTCAAAAATCTACAAAATCTTATATTTTTAAAGAATTATATAAAGAATAAGCTTTAAAATGAAATTATCTCTTTTTAATAATTATAAAAATCAAGCTAAAAAAGTATGGATTTGATTTGAATTGAGTAGCGACCACAGGTCACTTTGTGACAACAGCCTATCCGAGTTTTTAAAGATTATATTGATATATATTTTACTTATTTATCAGCCAATTTATCTGAGCTTTCTGAAAATTTTCCACGATTATGATCATAATCAAAAATAACACTTTTTATATTTGTTAAAACAGCGCCACTCCTTACGCAGTTAGCCTGATCAGCTTTGCAAGGATTTTTATAAAAGATATGTGTCAATTGTTTATAGTTTATAGAATCTTCTTCATTGTCTAAAAACTCATCTTGATTTTCCGAGTTTTCTGAATTTAAGTTCTGTTCGTTATCAGAAACAACAATTATATCATCATTTGGTGGGGGACTAAAATTATTATCTACAAAATTAGGAGAAGGAGAGCCTATACCTTCTATTTGTGTTTGTTCTTTATTGGATAAATCAGCTTGTTCAAAAATCTCATTATTAGGAATAGATTGTGGCTCAGAAGAAGGATTTTGTATAACTGGAGATTGGTCTGGCTTATAATTTTCAACGGCACCTTTTGCTTGATTTATAAGCTCTTGAGAATTGACCTGAGCTGTACCCTGAAGAGTATTAGATATTCCTACAGCTGTTTGGGTCTCCAATAAGGTGCTTCCAAAAACAAAAGGAGAAAAAATAATAAAAAACACAGATCTCATACTAAAGATGTCGGCTTTTTTAAGTTTTTTCTTTAATATTTTAATAATGTAAATAAATTTTTTATTTTTTACTAATTTTAGAACAATAATTTTTACTTGCAGAAATTTGAAAAATTTTTTTTTCCGGCAAAAGCAAGCCTGAAAGCTTATTTCCATAAACACAAGCGCTGTCTAAGCCTATAGTATTATCTCTTATATTCAAACCCTGCATAGCCCAATGTCCATAAACGACCAGTTTTTTGTCTGTATAAAAATGATACCAAGGAGGGTTTTTTTCATTTTTTATATCCTCTCCTTTCCCATCCCATGTGCGAATATTCATTAAAAAATGAGCTTTAGAATCTTTTGGCTTTTCATTAGGAACTAAACCAGCATGCACAACTAAAAAGTCCTCTTCCTCTATATAAAAAGGAAGATCTGATATCCAATCTATCCACTGACCTATATCGCTTTTCATTTTTTGCTTGAGGCTTTTAAAAATAGGATTGATCCATTTATCTTCTTTAAAACAAGAAATAAAAGCTTGTTCATGGTTTCCTCTTACCATTTCAATTTTATTATCTTTAACCCATTCCAGCATTTTAAAAGAAAAAGGCCCTCTATTTATAATATCACCTACTAAAATCAAACGATGAGTTTCCCTTTTGTAATTCACTTTTTTTAATAATTCCAAAAACTCTTCAAAACAACCATGCACATCTCCCACAATAAAAGTCTTTTGTCTTCTCATAATTCTAAAACCTTATTTGAGTTTTTATCCCAATTGCCCCCTATACGCAAGTTAAACACAAAGCCCATCCTACAAAAACCCTCTTTTGAATTATAACAAGCTTAATTAAAATCTATTCATAAAATTTAAAATTATTATTGATATTTTCCGATAGATATAAGCATGAAACTGAGAATCTTATGTTCTTTACTTTTTTTTATTTTTTCATGCCAATTTTCTGGAAAAACTAAATTGTCGGTTTTTGATGATTTACCAGTAGAAATAAAAAATCCTTCTAAACAAAAGGAAGAGGAAAAAGAAACAAAATGCAAACAAACTGGTGAAACCTGCTTGGAATATGAAGAGTGTAAAGCTTTTTGTGAAGAAGTGTTTTTCAATAATAAAGGAAGAGAGAATTGTTATAACTGGTCTTACTCCTATTTTTCAAATTTTAAAACACTAACACAGCAAATAGAAAATCTATCTTTTTCTAATTTAGATCTCAAAACAGCAAAATGTTTTTTTGAACTGACTAAAAATAACAGAATAAAGCTCTTTAAAAATTTCACAGAAAAATCAGCAGAATTATTTTTAATCCAAATGGTCCTCAATTATGAATTAGCCAATTATATTTATCAATCTGATAAAAAAGAATTTTATATTTTAAAAGATTTATTTTACAAGTTAGATAGACGAATTGAAATAGCAATAAAGACAGAGATTTTTTCTGGCGATAATTTTTTAATCTTAGCTCAAAAATATAATAATATCCCTGCCTTAAACTGGATAGATAACTTTATCCGTGATGATTGCAGGAGACATTCTAACTGTTATAATCCTTTAGAATATTACTGTATCATTTTTCAAAACACTTACAGAGAAGATTTAGAGGATTTTTTTGAAAACAGATGGTTTAGAACTTATAAAGAGGATATTGAATCAGAAACTTGTGACTCTTCTTATTGTGAATACGGAAAAGTTTCTGACTTTAAAGAGTTTTGCGAAAAAATTTAAAATTGAATATGAAGACTGTCAGCTAGGCAA
>JAPORL010000109.1 GCA_026712605.1 Pseudobdellovibrionaceae bacterium
ATGCTGAATATGAGTAAACAAAAAGCTAAAAACTTTTTGTCTTTTTTGTTTGGAGGTCGTGTTGCCGAAGAGCAAATTTTTAAAGATTTTACCAGTGGCGCCAGTAATGATATTCAAAAAGCAACAGATTTAGCTCGTCGTATGGTTTGTGAATGGGGAATGAGCTCTAAGGTAGGACCTTTATTTTTAGGTCGTGGTAATGATCCTGTTTTTTTAGGAAAAACTTATAATGATAACACTGAGTATTCTGAAGATAGTGCTAAAAATGTAGATAGTGAAATTAAAAATTTTATACAAAAAGCTTATGAAAAAGCTCAAAAAATTATTCAAGAAAAAATCACTCAGTTACATACAATGGCAGAAGCGCTTTTACGGTTTGAAACTATAGACTCTGAAGAGATAGATATGATTATGCACGGGAAAAATCTATCTGATTTAGAAAATTATCGTAAAACGGAAAATGAAAAGATCAATAAAGAAAGAAAGACCAGCGCAGATAAAAAAAATAAATCTGAAGATGATCCTTTAGGTGGATCAGCTTTGCCTAGTCCTGTAGTATAGTTAAAAATCTGTTTTTATGTGTTTAAAATTTCAATGATTTAACTTTATAAAAGAGTTAGTTATTTTTATATAGAATCTTTTGTATTTTTATGATTTTTTATTAATTTTATAGTTGTTAACAGTAAATGATATGATTTTAGACGATAAAAAACTTTTTGGCACAGATGGGATAAGAGGAAAAGCGAATACTTATCCTATAACTCCTGAGATTGCTTTAAGGGTGGGACAGGCTCTTGGCGCTTTGTTAAAAGAAAAATACCCTGAAGAAAAACAATATACAGTTTTAATAGGAAAAGACACTCGTTTGTCTGGTTATATGTTAGAGCAGGCTTTAGCCAGTGGGCTTAATTCTATGGGGGTTTGGGTTCAGCTGACAGGACCTTTGCCTACTCCTGGAATTGGCTTCTTAGCTCAAAATATGCGTGTATCTGCAGGACTTGTTATATCAGCTTCTCATAATCCTTATTATGATAATGGAATAAAAATCTTTTTTAAAGACGGTTTTAAAATTTCTTCTAAAGAAGAAAAAACGATAGAAGAGATGGTTTTTTCTAAAGAGATAAAAGCAAATGGAGTAGAAGTAGGAAGAACCCGGCGGATAGTGGATGCCGCTGGTCGTTATATTGTTTTTGCTAAAAATGCTTTTCCTAAAAATCAAAGTCTAAAAGGTTTGAAGATGGTTTTAGATTGCGCTAATGGTTCTGCTTACAAAGTGGCGCCAGCTATTTTTAGAGAATTGGGAGCTGAAGTCATTACTTTAGGCGATAAGCCTAATGGTTTTAATATCAATGAAGAGTCAGGAGCCTTATATCCTGAGAAAACCGCTGAGGTCGTTTTAAAGGAAGGAGCGCATGTAGGACTTAGTTTAGATGGAGATGGAGATCGTTTGATTATGGTAGATGAAAAAGGGAGAATTTTAAATGGAGATCCTATTTTAGGAATTTGCGCTATCTATTTAAAAAATCAAAAACAATTGAATCAAGGGAAAGTTGTTGTCACTCATCTTTCTAACAGTGGTTTGGATCAAAGCTTATCTTCCTATGGTATTTCTTTTATAAGAACAGATGTGGGAGATAGGAATGTGGTTAAAAAAATGAGAGAAGAAAATATTGATTTAGGAGGAGAGTCTTCGGGACATATTATTTTTTTAAACCACAGCACAACAGGGGATGCTTGTATAGCGGGAATCAATGTATTAGCATGTATGAAAGAAACTCAAAAAAGCTTATCTAGTTTAAAAGATCAAATTCAGGAAAAGCCCCAAGTGAGCTTAAAGGTCAATGTCAAAGAAAAAGTAGAATTGTCTTCTATCCCTAATTACGATCAGCTTATTAAGGATGTGAAAGAGAATCTATCTAATGAAGGGAGAGTATTGATTCGTTATTCAGGCACAGAGCCTCTTGTCCGCATTTTTGTAGAAGGCAATAAACAGGCTTTGATTCAAGAGCAGGCTCAAAAAATACATGCTTTTTTAGAGAAACAGTTGTCTTAAAGCTTATAGTTTTTAATGTAAGTGTGCAGACCAATCAATTTCTTTTATTCCTTTTGATTTTAGGTAACTATTGGTTTTAGAAAAATGTCTGCATCCAAAAAAACCTCTATCAGCGGAAAAAGGAGAGGGGTGAGGGGCTTTTAAAACACAATGCTTGTTTGTATCTACAATAGCTCCTTTTTCTCCAGCAAACTTTCCCCATAATAGAAAAACTAAGTGTTCTCTTTCTTTATTTAATAGATAAATGATTTTGTCTGTAAATTCTTCCCAGCCTCTTCCTTTGTGTGAGCCCGCTTTACCAGCTTCTACGGTTAAGGTGTTATTTAAAAGCAGGACGCCTTGTTTAGCCCATTCTTTTAAAAAACCTTGAGAGGCAATAGGGACTTTTAAATCCTGATAAAGCTCTTTATAAATGTTTTCAAGTGAGGGAGGGACTTTTACTTTTGGCAAAACAGAAAAACAGAGACCATGGGCTTGTTGTGGTCCATGATAAGGATCTTGTCCTAAAATAACAACTTTGACTTGATCAAAAGGAGTGAGATCTAAAGCAGAAAAATATTCTGAACCTTTGGGATAAATTCTTTTGTTCTTCTTTTTTTCTTCCATTAAAAACAGTTTTAAATTTTGCATGTAGCTTTTTTGGAATTCTCCAGCTAGATGCTTTTTCCAAGAGGCTTCTAATTGAATGGAATCAGACATTTTAAATTTTCTTTATTTTTTTAGTTATAAAATTTGATTTCAGTTGGCAAGAGTATTTTTAAAAAACGAGATAATAAAAGCTTGTAATATACGAAGTTCAAGTCTGAACTCCATTTTGAACTTTGTATGAAAAGCTTATAAGATACAAATCTCAAGAACTCGGACATGCGTTTTGCTACATAGCGACCTTCAGTCGCTATGTGTTCAAATCCGAACTCGTTTTGAGCTTTGTATCTTAAAGCTTTTAAATTAAAACTTATTTATGTGAAATTAATTCCTGAAAATTTATGTTTAATTGATTCTATTTGAACTCAGCTTGACGAAAAGCTTTAATATTTTGTGTAATAGATTTTCTGTGAATGTTTTATCTCAAAGTTTTTTTAAGCAAGACACTATTAAAGTGGCAGAACAGCTTTTGGGTTGTTATTTAGCAAGACGAATCAAAGGCAGAGAATTAGTAGGGCGGATTGTGGAAACAGAAGCTTACTTAGGTTTAAAAGACCCTTGTTGTCATAGTTTTGGCGGTCTTTATACAGATAGAACTCAAACTATGTATTTACCGGGAGCCTATAGCTATGTTTATTTTACTTATGGAATGTACCATTGTTTTAATGTTGTAACGAGAAGTAAAAAAGAGCCTGAAGCGATTTTAATTAGAGCCTTAGAGCCTATAACAGGAATTAAAGAGATGCAAAAAAACAGAGGTAAAGAGAAAAAACAGGATTTATGTTCAGGACCAGGAAAACTGTGTCAGGCTTTTCAAATTGATAAAAGATTAAATGGTAAAAATTTAAGTCAAAAAGGAGAAATTTATATCTATGCCGGTCAACAAATAGAAGAGCTTGAAGCAGATAGTCGTGTGGGGCTCCCCCTTCATAAAGACTCCGCTTATTGGTTTTTAAGATTTTATGCCAAAAATAATCCTTATGTTTCGGTCAAAAAAAATCAAATTTCTTAAATGTTTGAATTTCAAAATTTGACAGAAAGCTTTATTATGGCTTAGTTTATACTTATGAGGTTTCTTTTTTGTTTTGCTTTTTTATTTTCTATTTCCGCCCATGCTAGAATCTACATCAATGTTGGCGCGCCTGAAAATATCAAAAAAAGCATTATTGCTTTATCTGAGTTTCGTTTAAAAGCAGAAACTTCCGATAAAAAGAGTTTATCTATTGGTGAGAAAATGACTGAAAGATTAAATAAGAATTTAAAGTTTTCTTCTTATTTTAATGTCTTATCTTCTAAAGCTTTTATTGAAAATCCTAATTTATTAGAGCCTGTCCCTTATCTTAAAAACTCTAAGGGATTTCGTTGGCAAAACTGGAAACTATCAGGCGCGGACTTTCTCTTTTTTGCTGATTATTCTATCAGTGATGAAAATTTATTGATAGATGTTTATTTTTATAATGTGAACTCACAAAAAAGAATATTAAAAAAAAATTATAAAGGAGCGCAATTTCAGAGTCTTAAAATTATTGATAAAATTTCTAATGATATTGTAAAAAAATTGAGTGGAAGAGAAGGCATTTTTGAAACAAAAATTATAGCTGTTCGGAGTATGGATTCGGTTAAAAAAGAAATTTTTGTAATGGATTGGAATGGTGAAAGAAAAAAACGGATCACTTATCATCGTTCCATTGTTCTTTCACCTTCTTGGTCAACTAAAGGCTCACAAATTGTTTACAGCGCTTTTATGTATAATAAAAAAATTAAAACTCGTGTGGCGGCTTTGTTTTTATATAACTTTAAAACAAATAAAGCGAAGGTGCTATCTGCAGAGCGTGGAGCAAACTTAGGCTCTGAATTTTTCCCCCAAGATAGAGAGCTTTTAGTGACATTAGGAAGAGGAAGAGGACAGCTTGATATTTTTAAATTCAATTTGAGAACTTTTAAATTGTTTCCTTTAACTCAAGGTCCGAGAGGCGTTATAAATGTAGAGCCTAGTATTCATAACCGAAATAGGCGAGTGGCCTTTTCTTCGGATAGAAATGGAAAAACTATGATTTATACTATGAACTCTAGAGGTAGAGATTTAAAACAGCTCACCTATGCGGGACACTATAACTCCAATCCAGACTGGCATCCTTATAAAAATGAAATTGTTTTTTCAGGCATGTCTCAAGGACGGATGGATTTATTTAAAATATCTAGTCAAGGAACGGGCTTAAAAAGATTAACTAGCTTAAGAAGAGACAATGGCTCTTGGGCAAATTGTGAATCGCCTAGCTTTTCGCCCGATGGACGCTTTGTGGTTTTTAGCTCTGATATTTCAGGAACTTATCAGCTTTATATTATGAATTTAGATGATCTATCTATAGAGCGAATCACATTTGATCGCCACAATTACAAATCCCCTAAATGGTCTCCTTATTTGTAGAATATTTATTATTTGACAAAAAAGAGCTTTTCAGTATATACTGAAAAATATGCAGTTTGAGTGGGACGAACATAAGGCTGTCAGTAATTTTAAAAAACATAAAGTCAGATTTGAGATAGCTATTACTGTATTTGATGATCCTTATGCTCTTATAGCTCCCGATGAAAAACACTCTACTGGTAAAGAAAAAAGAGACTGGATTATCGGCGAATCGGATAAAGGTATTTTAGTGATCGTTTTTACTAAAAAGAATACAAGGAACTATATACCGTATAATTAGTGCTCGTCAAGCAAATAAAAAGGAAAGGAGACTTTATGAAGAATATAAAAAACTTCCCTTTTGAAAAATCAAGAAGGATTACTTTAAGAGAGACAATATCGGCAAAAAAAGCTATTGAAAAAAAGACGGGAGTAAAGCGTCGTCTTCGTGGAAGACCTGTTAAAGGAGCGCTCAAATATGTGCCGACTTCTATTAGATTGCATCCTAAAGTTTTAAGCTGGGCAAAAAGTGAAGCAAAAAAAAGAGGTATAGGATACCAAACAGTTATCAATGAATCTTTAATTAAAAAAATCTCTACAAGCTGATTTTTTAAAATTTGTATAAAAAAGCTTATTTATTCTTATTTAAGTATCTTATAAGTTTTTCACACAAAGTTCAAAGCCTTTAATCAAAGGACAACTCATCTTGAGTTAAAAAAGACTAGCAACTCATTAAAATTAAACTAAATAGAAAAAAAAGCCGTAATATTTGTTATGAGATCTTGGCTTTTATTTTTTATTAAAACTTTTATTTATTCTCTTGTTTTTTTTACTGTCTTTATGGCCGGATTTTTTTAATGAAGTTTAATATTTTAACTTTATTTCCTGAATTTTTTGAATCTTTTTTAAAAACCGCTTTAGTGAGTAAAGCTCTTAAAAAAAATATTTTAAAAATTCAACTTGTGGATATCAAAAAGTTTGCAAAAACAGGAAGAGCTGATGATTATCCTTTTGGAGGTGGAGACGGCATGTTAATTGCCTATGATCCTCTTAGTAAAGCTTTAGAATCTCTTAAAAAAACGGGAAGGCTTGTTTATTTATCGGCTCAAGGGCAACAGTGGAATGCAAGAAAAGCGAAAAATTTTTCTAAAAAATATAAAACTGTTACTTTGCTTTGTGGAAGGTATGGAGGAGTAGATTCTCGTTTTGTTCAAGATTTTGTGGATGAGGAGATTTCTATAGGAGACTATATTTTAAATGGAGGAGAGACTGCGAGCCTAGTTTTAATTGAGAGTTGCTCCCGATTTTTAAAAGGCTTTTTAGGAAATAAAGAATCCTATAAAAAGGAAAGTTTTGAAAATCAGCTTTTAGAAGGTCCTAGCTGGACTCAGCCTAGAAATATTAAAACTCATAAACTTCCTGAAATTATTTTAAGTGGAAAT
>JAPORL010000175.1 GCA_026712605.1 Pseudobdellovibrionaceae bacterium
TTAGTTTTAAGCAAAAGGGCAAGGCTTTAAACCAAAGCCAATTTAGATTTTTTTTTTTTTTCTTTATTTGTTCTTATCTAAAAATCTTTTTAATTCTCTTACAGAATTTAATTAAGCTGATTTTAAAAGCCATTTCTTTTGCAATTGGGAATTTGCTTCAACTAGGACGACTTTTTTACTATTTTTCTTGAAAAAAGAGAAAAGAAATTTTAGGATATTGAGCTAAATTAAATAAAAAGGAAAAAAATTATGTCAGCTGTCATTAAAGAAGAAAATGGTTTAAAAAGAAAACTGGAATTTGTTGTTTCTGCTGTTGAAGTTAAAGAATGCTTTTCAAAAAACTATCAGAAAATCCAAAAAAAAGCTAAAATGCCTGGATTTAGACAGGGAAAAATCCCCTTAGAGACAATTAAAAAAACCTATAAGGATGATGTTTATAAAGATGTTATGGATGATTTATTTCGCACTTTCTATCCAAAAGCTTTAAATGAGATAAAAATCAAACCGGCTGGTCCTCCTACTTTAATTGATTTGAAATTGGAAGAGGGAAAAGAATGTCAATTTTTATTGGAAGTGGAAGTGCATCCTCAAGTGAAGGTGACAAACTACATGAATTTAGAGTTAAAGAAAAAAGCCATAAAAGTGACAGAAGAGCAAATTAATCAAACACTTGAAAAGATAAGAAACTCTAGCGCGACTTTTGAAGATTCTTTAAAGGAATCTGAGCTTAAGGATTCAGATTTTGCTGTTTTTGATTTATACGCTTTTGATTCTAAAAATAAAAAACTTATGGATTATAAAAATCTTTTATTGGAAATAGGTAAAGATAGGATTGCTAAAGGTTTTGATAAAAAACTTATAGGTTTAAAAAAAGGTGAAGAGAAACAATTTGATTTTACTTTTCCTAAAGAGCAGACTAATTCTCAAATTGCAGGTTTAACTTTGAATATAAAAGTAAAGCTTATAAGCTTTAAAGATAAAAAAATTCCAGAATTAAATGATGAGTTAGCAAAGAGGTTTAAGGTTGAAAACCTAAAGGAGTTAAAAGAAAAAATAAAGATAGACTTAAAGGCTAATTTAAAACAAACACAAAAAGACAAACTGGAAAATGATTTGATAAAACAGCTTATAGATAAAAATCCAGTTGATCTTCCCGAAGCTTTAATTGAAGATCAAAAACAAAGATTAAAGCAAAATGCTTTAAAGAGACTAGAAGAGTACAAAATGCCTAAAGCCGAGCAAGAAATTTATTTAAAAAAGCATGATAAAGAGTTTAACAAAGAAGCAAAATCTAGCTTGCATATCAGCTATATTATGGATCAATTGATTAAGGATTTAGACATAAAACTCTTTCAAGATGATATAAATAATTCTATTAAAGAGTCTTTTCCCAAAAAAGATCCTAAAGAAATGGAAAATCAGCTTAAAAAGGAGCGGTATTGGGATAACTTTTTATTTAATTTAACAAGAAAAAAACTTATTTCTAAATTGATAGCAGAATCTAAAATTACAGAGGAATAAGACCTTTTAAAATTTCAAAGGCTTTTACGATTTCTCGATCTTCAAGGAGTTTAGAGTTTTTACTTAACTCTTTTTTTTCTTTTTTTATTATTATATCTGGAGTTATTCCTTTGTTATGAATCAACTCTCCTGAAGGCGTTTTGTATTCCCCTACTGTGAGCTTTAGAGCATGATTATTTTTTAGAGGAAAGATATTTTGTATAGAGCCCTTTCCAAAAGTTTTTCTGCCTATTAGTGTTGCTCTTTTATGATCTTTTAAAGCTCCTGCAAGAATTTCACTTGAGCTGGCTGAAAATTCATCAATTAAAACAACTATTGGAAAAGTCTCTAAAGTATCTGAATAGTGGGCTTTAAACTCTTTAACTTTATTTTCTGTTTTGATTTTATAGCTGGCAATTATACCTTCATCTAAAAAAAGATCAGCAACTTTAACAGCTTGATCAAAAATCCCTCCTGGGTTTTCTCTAAGATCTAAAAGAAGAGCTTTGATTTTTTTATTTTTTATAGATTTATTTATTTCAAATAAAGTTTTTGAGGAAAAATAATAAACTCTCAGATAAAAAAAACCATTTTTTATTTCTTGAAATTTAACAGATTTTATTTTTAAAGACTCTGGGCGAATTTTTAAATTAAAAATTTTGTTCTCTTCACTTCTTAAAATTTGTATATTGTAGATTCTATTTTTTTTGAAGATTTTTCTAAACTTATTTAAGCTTATATTTTTTGTAAGTTCGTTATCAATTTTTAAAATTTTATCTCCCGTTTTAAATCCAGCTTTTTTTGCTGGGGAGTTGTTTAAAACAGATAAAACAATTAAAAAATGATCTTTTTTTTCTACTTCAATGCCTAATCCGTAGAATTGACCAGTGGCTTCTTCTTTTAAATTTTGTAAATCTTCTGGCAGTAAAAACTGAGAATGAGGATCTAGAGTATTGAGCATTCCTTTAATAGCTCCTGAAATAAGATTTTTAAACTCAATGTTTTTAAAATAATTTACTTTTATAGTGGTTAAAGCTTGAGCAAAAATTTCTACATGGGAATAACGATCGGCTAAAGTAAAAAAGCTAAATCCTAAAATAATCACTAAACTTATTTTTTTAAATAGAGATAATTTGACTTTAGAGCTTTTCATATTAAAAATTTATTATAAAATAAAAAATCAGAGGATATCATCGTAGGACATTTGTAGCCCCTTTTTCTTAATTTTTTCAAGCAAAGTGGTTCGGTTTAAATTAAGAAGCAAAGCGGCTCGTCTTTTATTCCAATTTGTTTTTTTAAGCGCTTTTAAAAGTAAAGAGTTTTCATAATTAGTGATAGCTTTATTAAAATCTAAACCTTGTTTTGGAATTTCTATAGACTCTAAGGGGCTAACAATCGGCTTTTTATTTAAATATTTTTCAGGAAGATCGGATTCTTGAATTTCTCCTGTTTCTTTAAAAACACATAGCCTTTCTATTAGATTTTCCAACTCACGAATGTTGCCAGGCCATTTATAGTGACATAAATTATTAAGAGCTGTTTCAGACATATTAATTTTATTTTTACTTAATTTTTTTAAAAAGTGTTGGACTAAAAGAGGGATATCTTCTTTTCTTTCTCTTAAAGGCGCTATTCGTATGGGAATAATATTTAAACGGTAATACAGGTCTTTTCTAAACAAACCTTTTTCAATAGCTTTTTCTAAATCAATATTAGTGGCAGATATAATTCGGGCATTAGTGGATACGCTTTCCACACTTCCTATAGGTCTAAAAGTTTTTTCTTGTAAAACTCTTAAGAGCTTAACTTGAAGACTTAAATCCATTGTGCCTATTTCATCTAAAAAAAGAGTTCCATCTTGAGAGGCTGAAAAATAACCTCTGTGGTGATTAACCGCCCCAGTAAAAGAGCCTTTGACATGTCCAAAAAATTCACTTTCTAAAAGCTCTTTTGGAATAGCTCCACAGTTAACGCTGATAAAAGGGCGATCGCTATCTTGACTACAGTGAATACTTCGGGCAACAAGCTCTTTTCCTGTTCCACTTTCACCAGTAATTAAAATGTTAGAAGAGCACTTTGCGACTTTGTGCATCCATTCTGTTAGCTCCACAATTAAAGAGCTTTGACCTATAATTTGTTTAAAGTGAAATTGTTTTTTTATATTACTTTTTAAATTTTTGTTTTGTTCGATAAGCTCTTTTTGTTTTAAGGCTTTTTGGACTAAATTTATAAGAGCTGAAGATTCAAAAGGTTTAGGGATAAAATAAAAAATTCCTTGGTTAATGGCTTGCGCAATTGTAATATGAATGGAGTGTTCTCCTGTGATTAAGATAGACTGCATATTGGGATGTTTATTTTTTAATTCTGAGATGAGATCAGTTCCTTTTCCATCATTCAAATTCAAATCAACAATAGCTAAATCTAATTTTAAATTAGGATCTAATTCTTTTGTGTCTTTAAAACCATAAGTCGTAACAATTTTATATTTAGGATTATCTAAAGTTCTTTTTATCCCAAGTCTTAAAGAAGAATCATCATCTACAATTAAAATATTTCTAAGCATGTTTTTTAGGATACTTTATATATTTTTTAAAGGTGTTTTTTCTTTAAAAAACTAGACTTAAAAATTAAGACTGGTCTAAAACCCTAGGCTTTTTTTTAGAAGCTAATAGGAGGCTTTGGACAACTTGATGACATGTGTTCATAGCTTTTTGCATGTCTTTTAATGATTTTGTTATGAAATGTTGATTTTGAGGGACTGATCTTTCAATCACAGAAAGCAAGGCTTTTATTCCTGCTATAGGATTATTAAGTTCATGAGCTAAACTGCCTTTAATTAAGCCCAGCTCTTGCTCTTTAGCCTGATGAGCTAAAAGAGATTCCATTTTCATTTCTTCGGTCACATTGTTTATTAAAAACAGAAAAGCTTTGGAACTTTCTTTTTTTAAATAAAGAGTTTTAAAAGAAACTTCCCAATATATTTTTTCCTTATTTATTTCTCCTTGAGCTAGAAAAGATCCTTCTTTTTCTATCAATTCTGGTTTATCTATAAAAAAAGGAAAAATATTAAAAATATTTTCATGAGTGCATTCGTTTTTATTTTTTTTAAAGAGTTTTTGAAAAGCCTGATTGGATCGGATGATCTTAAAATCTTTATCTGTAATACAAAAAGCTTGGGAAAAAGAATCAAAAGTGTTTACCCATTGTTTTTTAATATGAGATAAATTTTCCTTATTTTCTATAGAGAAAAGAATAGAGCTAATAAAAGAGCTGACTTTTTTTAAGAAATTTTTCTTCCTCTGTGTCAATTTTTGAGAAGAGTAAAAAATAATCTCTCCATAGTTTTTAGTTTTAAAAATAAGTGGGATAGTATATTGAAAAGGCCAGTTCTTTTTTTCTTTTATTAAAAACTTTTTTTTTAACCAATGAGCTTTAAAATTCCAATCAATAGCCTGAACTTCGCATATTTTTAAAAACTGAGAGCTTTTTAATTGTAATAAATCTTCTAGATCATATAAATTGTTTATAAACAATAGAGCAGAGTATAAGTTCTCTTTATTTGGATTATTTTTTAAAGTAGATTTTGTATTCATTTTATATTTAGTTTTTTTAAGCTTAACTTTTAAAGCAGATAGCTTCTTAAAGTATCTATTTTTAATTTATATTAAAAATTTTTTATAAAAAATTTTTTATTTTAAATTAGTGCTTTATACCTGATTTATCTAAGTCTTAATAAATTGTAAGTGTAATATTTTTATCAGAAGTTTTTATAGTCGGGTAAAAGTTTTTTGAAAGTCTTTTCTAGCTTTTTTTCTGGTGAAAATACATTTATCGTATTTGAAGCCTTCAAAAAGCCAACTCCAAAATCCACTTTCTTGATAAGGGTTAAAGGTGTCAGAAAAACTTAAAACTTCTAACTGTGGCTTTTTTATATTTAAAAGAGAATTTATATTTTGAATGTAAGGGCCTTCTAGTTTTATCTCTTCTTTTCCCGCCTTTTCTTTTATAATGAGAGATAACTGATAGAGCTCTTCTTTATTAAAGTTAGCTAGGCGAATAGAAGGGGCTGGGATAGGACTATAATAGAGCTTATCTGTTGATTGATTTACTTTTTCCTCCGGCTCAAAAAAATTCTGCCAGTTGATATTTCCTTTGTTATCTAGCTGATAGTTGACCTTAAAATGAGGTTCTACCAAATAGGAGCTTACGAACTCACCTCTTATAGTTTCTTTTGTTGTTCTATTCATCATCTCTAGGGCTAAAGAAAATTGAGCTTGAGGCCATAAAGATTCTATTTTTATTTCCATCAAATCAATCGCTATTCCTTGTGGCTCATTAAGACCTAGCCATCCTACTCTGAGATTAGCCAGTATTAGAGCTTTTAGATCGGATTCTGATTTTTCAAATAGGACATAAGATTGTCTAGCAAATTCAGAATCATAATCTAAATCTGAACAAAGATGATTAAAATTGAGGACAGAATCTTTATTAAACACTCTAAAGTTTTTTAAAATATCACAACTTGTTTCATTTAAACTTTTACAGTTATTGGAGCAAGAAAAGGAAGAGAGTAAAAGAGTATAAAAAATAATAATATATTTTTTAAATTTAATTTTCATTATATCTTTTGATTTCATTTTTTGTATTTAAAAGCTATAGATGTCTATTTTATTTTAAGCTTTCTTTTTGTCAAATAAAAGGATATTACTTTTAAAAGGCTTAATTTAGTTTTTAATATAGATGAGGAGATTTTTTCCGACTCTCTTTAAAAATTTCACTTTCTGGAAAAATAATCTAAAAGCTTTCACTTGAAACAAAATCTAAAAAAAACCGTATTTACTAACTTATTCAACTCTTCTTCTCTTTCAATCGGCGAAATCAGGATAAAAT
The DNA here is from genome assembly GCA_026712605.1 of Pseudobdellovibrionaceae bacterium. Taxonomy (GTDB): domain Bacteria; phylum Bdellovibrionota; class Bdellovibrionia; order Bdellovibrionales; family UBA1609; genus JACOND01. Next base: position 6,391 of record JAPORL010000175.1, read on the forward strand.
GGAGCTTCTAAGCTTTTAAATTTAAGTCTTTT
>JAPORL010000130.1 GCA_026712605.1 Pseudobdellovibrionaceae bacterium
AGCACCATCTGAAAGAGTAGCTTTAATACTAACAATAGGAAAACCAATCAAGGGGCCTTTCATCATTTGCTCTTGAAAACCTTTATCTACTGCTGGAATATACTCTTTAGGAATACGCCCACTGACAATCTTATTTATAAATTCATAATTTGTTTCTGGGTTTTCACCTAAAGGCTCTAAATGACCTACCACTTTGGCAAACTGACCCGCTCCACCTGTCTGTTTTTTATGAGTGTAGTCATAAGGTATCATTTGACTGATAGTTTCTCTATAAGCAACCTGAGGCTTTCCAACATCCACTTCACAATTAAATTCTCTTTTCATTCTCTCTACATAGATATTAAGATGCAATTCACCCATTCCAGAAATAATAGTTTGTCCCGATTCTTCATCCCGCTTTACAAAAAAAGTGGGATCCTCTTTACGAAACTTTTGAAGAGCTTTTGTAAAATTTCCACCAGCGCTTTGCTCTTTAGGAGAAATAGCTAAGGACATAACGGGATCAGGCACAAACATGGAACTCATAGCATAATTTAACTTTCCATCTGTGAAAGTATCCCCCGAAGCGCAATCCACACCAAAAATAGCAACAATGTCCCCTGCCTCTGCTTTTTCAATATCTTCCATATCATCTGAATGCATATAAACCAATCTTGGAACTTTTACTTTTCTATTTGTTCTCGTATTGATAATAAAATCCCCTTTATTTAATACTCCCTGATAAACTCGCATATAAGTTAATTGACCAAAGCGAGTGTCTTCTAATTTAAAAGCCAGCAAAAGAAGAGGTTTTTCAGAAGAAGGATTGACTAGAATCTCTTTCTCATCTTGATCTAAATCTAAAGCCGTGTTTTGAACTTCTATTGGATTAGGTAAAAATTTTTCCACTCCATCCAATAAAACTTGAACCCCTTTATTTTTATAAGCCGAACCCATAAAAACTAAAGTTACTTTTAAATCTAAAGTCGCTTTACGAGCTGTAGAATAAAGCTCTTGCGAAGAAACTTCTTCTTCATTTAAAAATTTTTCCGCTAAATTATCATCAAAATCCGCTAAGGCTTCTACCATTTTTTGACGATATTCCTCTGCTTGAGCTTTTAAATTATCTGGAATATCTTTTTCTAATACTTTTTCACCATGCTCTCCTTCAAAGTAAATGGCTTTCATGCTGAATAAATCTACAACTCCCTCATGTTTATCCTCCAAACCAATAGGAATTTGTGTTAATATTGCATTTAATCTGAGTTTATCTTTCAACATTTGAGACACACGAAAAGGATTGGCGCCCGCTCTATCCAATTTGTTAATAAAAGCAATTCGGGGAACACTGTAGCGACGCATTTGTCTATCAACTGTAATAGATTGAGACTGCACACCAGCCACTCCACATAAAACTAAAACGGCTCCATCTAAAACACGAAGAGCTCTTTCCACTTCAATTGTAAAATCAACATGCCCTGGAGTATCAATGATATTAATATCTATATTTTTCCATGACACATTGGTAGCGGCGGATTTAATTGTAATTCCTCTTTCTTTTTCTAACTCCATAGAGTCCATTTTAGCCCCTACACCATCTTTCCCCTTAACATCATGAATGGCATGAATTCGCCCCGTATAAAATAAAATCCTCTCTGTTAAAGTCGTTTTTCCTGAGTCAATATGAGCAGAAATTCCTATATTTCTAACTTTTTGAACATCCCATTTTTTAGACATTGTAGACCCCTTGTAAATAAATATTGTTTATAAATAAATTTTTCTGTTTTTATACTGTGAAATTTTTAGCTGAATTTTTCCAGCTTGCCAACTCTTTTTTAAATCTTTTTAATAAAAATTAAGTACAAAGACTAAAAAAGCCTCTGTTAAATTTTTTACAGAGCTTTTAACTTTAAAAATAAATTATTTAATACAAGCAGAAGAATAATCTATCGTACCACAGCCCTTTTCACATGTTATTTTTTCTTCAGCATACATGTCTCTACTTTTAGGATCACAATAAAAACGAACTAATTTATCACCCTCACAATAGTTTCTCTCAATCTGGAAAAAAGCAATACAAACAGTTTTATCAGGATCGCATGTTGAGCCTACTTGAACATAGCCAAAAGAAAACTTATCAGTCCAAACTTCTGTACAACTATAACTAACACTTTCACTACTAGATACCTTTCTTTCATTGTCCTGCTGACTAGAGCTGTTATCTTCATTAGATTTTATAGGACTTTTACTGTTTATATTTTCACTAGAAACATTTATATTATTTTCTTGCTGACTAGAGTTGTTATCCTCATTAGATTTTATAGAAATTTGATTATTTGTTATATTTTTAGCCAGAAAAAATTTTTGTAATACAGCAATAGAATATTGACTATCCAGTGCTGAAACTTCCAGAAATGCTCCTATAAAAAATAAAATTAAAACAAAAACTATTCTTTTCATAATATAACCTTAAATATAATGTATTTTACATAATATTATACTTTTTTCAAGCCTTACTTTCCCATACATTTTAAATCTCCTGTATAGGATACCTTTATATTATAATAGGGTGTCAAAAGTTTTCTACGCGCTTTATGAGTGCAATCTATTTTTAGATTACTTTGACCTTCACAATTTTGTTCATCTATCGTCAAAGAATAATGAGGTCTAAAAGAACAATCCGATGGACAATCTTCCCATAGTTTTTTAGATTCCTCGGTTGATTTATCCAATTTTGATTTTACATAACTTTCAAAATAACTAAATATCTTTTTTTTATCGCAAACTCCATCCTCCTTATCTATCTTCTTTGATTCTCTAAAAAGATAGCTTTTTAAATATTCTTCAGGACAGGTTTTTTTGGGAGTTACAGGTATAATACTAGTTAATATTTTAGGAATTAAATCACAGTTAGGGCAGTTTTTCTTTAAACTCTCTTTGCCTCCTTCATGATACTTTTCAATTCTATCTTCGGCTGAATTCTTTAATGATGTAATTTCAGTACCCGGAACACCCTCTTTTTTTATAATAGTATAAGACCATTTGCTTTCCCCTAAACATTTTTCAATAACGCTTGTATTGAGTTTATTTAAAGGAAGTTGAAAAGCGCAAATCGGCACACAATTAGGATTGCATTCTCCTGTCGTTCTTAACTTTTCACAATCACAAAGATCCTCTCCCATGCTTTTAAAACTATAAGTTCCAACTAAAAAGAATAAGCCTAGAATAAATATACAAAACGAGCTTTTATTTTTTCTCTTTTTAAATATAAGAAAACTCAGCCATTTTTTTAAAAAGCTCATAGTCTTTAAATATAATATTTTCTTTTAAAAATCCACATAAAATAACTTTTTCAAACTATTCAAGTCTATAGTTAGGAGCTTCTTTTGTGATTGTAACATCATGAACATGAGATTCTTTTAAGCTTTGAGAACTTAATTGAACAAATTTTACATTTTTTTGAAGGCTAGAGATATCCTTAGAGCCTGTATAACCCAAACCAGCCCTTAAACCTCCAGAAAGTTGATCTAATTGCGCTGAAACTGATCCTCTATAAGGCACTTTTCCCTCTATGCCTTCTGGCACCAATTTTGAAATATCTATTATTTCTTCTTGACTATAACGATCTTTAGATCCTTTTTTCATAGCAGATAAACTCCCCATTCCACGATAAACTTTATAAGTTCTCCCTCTATAAAGAACAATTTCGCCTGGGCTTTCATCAGAGCCTGCCAACAAACTGCCCAACATAACAGCATTAGCTCCCAAAGCCAAAGCCTTAACAATATCCCCTGAGTATTTAATTCCTCCGTCAGCCACTATTCCTGCGCCTTTCTTTTTAGCGATTTTAGAACATTCTATCACAGCGCTAATCTGAGGAATGCCAACACCAGAGATAATACGAGTCGTACAAATACTTCCCGGTCCTATTCCGACTTTTACAATATCAGACCCAGCTTTAATAAGATCTGAAGTTCCCTCAGCCGTAGCGACATTACCTGCCATTATAATACAATTTGGATAACTTTTTTTTATATAAGAGACTGTCTCCAAAACTTTTTTAGAATGTCCATGAGCTGTATCTACACAAATTAAATCCACCTCAGCTTTTATTAAAGCCGAAATTCTCTCTTTTGTTTCTTCTGAAGTTCCCACTGCCGCTCCTACAAATAAACGACCATGCTTATCTTTATTGGCAGAAGGAAAAGCTGTCGCTTTTTCAATATCTTTAATGGTAATTAAACCTATTAAGCAAAAATCATCATCTACAACAGGAAGTTTTTCTATTCGGTGACGATGTAAAATTTTTTTAGCCTCTTCCAAACTGATATTTTTTTTCGCTGTTACAAGCTTTTCTTTCCCTGTCATGAATTTATGTAAAGCTTGATGTAAATCTGTCTCAAAACGAAGGTCTCTATTGGTTATAATTCCGACTAACTGTTTATTAACAGTCACAGGAACTCCACTAATGGAATAAGCTTTCATAATCTCATGAGCTCTTTCTAAAAGATCATCAGGAGATAGGCTTATAGGATCTAAAATCATACCACTTTCATATTTTTTAACTTTTTCAACCTCTTTAACTTGAGAAGAAATACTCATATTTTTATGAATGACGCCAATTCCTCCTCTTTGAGCCATAACCCTAGCCATTTGATTTTCAGTAACAGTATCCATAGCCGCAGATATAATAGGCATAGTTAAATGCAATTTTTCACCTAAATTGACAGAAATATCTGTTTCAGAGGGTAAAATCTCTGAATAAGCGGGAACTAAAGAAATATCATCAAAAGTAAAAGCATATTGATTTTCCATATTTAAAACCTTTAAATTTTAAGAAATACTACTTTTTTTCTAAAAAACTTCAAGAAAAAACCTGAAAAATCAATCTAATCCTCTAAAAAAAGCAGAAATTATATAGTGATCCTGTTTAGGTTTTCCAGTCTGGCTGTAATTCTCACACAGGCGGTCAGCTTAAAAATGAACCTCCTCGTGGCAAGCCACGAGGTATCAGCTTCCCCAGTAATCACAGATAATTTTTTACAAACAAGTTAAAAACACCCCTATACTATGAGGCTAAGGCCTCATTGATACATAGGAAGGGGAATTAAACCCGGAGAGATTAAATTATAACGCGCTAAATAAATGTTCACAAATGAATAAAAATCTGTTATTAAGGCTAGAAAGCAATATGTTTAATTTTACAAATTATTTATTTAAAAATAAATTTATTCTACTTTTTTTAATTTCTTTTCTTTATATAAATCCCAGCTTATCTTCCACCCCACAGAAATGTGAAGAAACTTTTTCTAAAAATCCTTTTCCTATACCTCCACCTAAACTTGTAAAAGTTGTTGAGGATGTTTTACCTCATAAATTAAATCAAGCATTAAATCAAGGAAAACAGGTGCCTAAGATCAGTATAGAAAAAGTACTTGAAGACCATAACTTAACAAATAATGTAGAAAATCAAATCCTATTTATAACTACTCGCCCTTCCTATGCGATAAGAGATTTGCATATTAATTTAACTTCTCTCAAAAATTATTTAACTGATAGAATCAAAGATCAAAATTTATCTTTTAAGCTCAGAAAATCAGCTTTGTTTTATTTAATTAATCTATCAGAAGAAAACTACGATTCTTCAATTGATCAAATTTATTTAAGTAGATTCTTAGAAAAAAAATACGATTCTTCAAATTATGAAATTTATCAAAGTAAATTCTTAGAAATAAAAGATATATCTTTAAGTTTTAAAGAGTTTTCAGAATTTTTAACACATTTTTCACAAAAAGAACAAGAAATAATATTAGACAAAGTAAGGGATTGGAATCCAATGCAGTCAACATCTTCATACGAATTAAAAAGACAATTTATCCACTCTCTAACAATAAGTTTTTTTATGGATCAAACAATAGAAAATATGCATCCCTATTTTAATAATATTATAGATATAAATTCAAAAAGAAGGGGATATTCCCCTGTTTTAATAGATTTGATTAAAATAGGAGATATTGACGCTTTTAATAAAATTCTTAAGAAAAATGTTGATATCCAAGCTGTAGATTGGGATGGCAACACGGCTTTACATATTGCTAGTAAAATTGGAGATTATGCAATAGTTAAAGCTCTTATTGAAAGCGGAGCTATTCTTAACGCAAAAAATAAAGAGGGAGATACTCCTCTTGATTTGGCAAAGACCAGGAAAATATATACGCTTTTAAAAAATCATGGAGCCAGTAATAATAATAGTTCTATGCGTATAAGAAGATTGTTATATAGCCTATAATATTTAAAAAATTAAATGAATCTAAAATAAGGGAAAATTCATAATGAAACTAGTAAATAAAGCTAAATTTCTTAATAAAAAATTTCTGTTTTTTTTAAATTTTTTCATAAGTAGAATAATCAGACTTACTGAGTATTTCAAAAC
>JAPORL010000072.1 GCA_026712605.1 Pseudobdellovibrionaceae bacterium
AAGGAACCTTAAGGTCATTTTTTACCAGTTTGACATTTTGTCTTCTCTTAGCACCCGGTCCGATAGCAGTAACTTCAAATTGTGTATATAAATCAGCAAGACTTATAGCTCTTGCCTCTTCATCTGCACTATTCACACAGCCTTCTAAAAGAAAGCGATTGTAAGCATAACGAACAGTCACTTCAGGATAGGCTATTTCTTCTTCAATGAGCTCAGCTATTTTTTTTTGAGCGGCTGGACTGTAAGTAACAAAAGATCTAACTAATTTAGGATCATAATCAGAAACAATTTTTTTAATACGATCCATTTCACTAGGTAGCAGGACCTGTCCGTCAATAATAACTTTTTTATTAAAAATTTTTATATCTATGCCATCAACTGTTATGAGCAAATCTCTTAGTTCAGCCGCAATTTTATGAAGATTATCCTTTTGAATACTAATACTTATTTGTTTCAATATTTCATTTTTTTCATTTCTAATCACCATAATAGCAGAGCCATTTTTAAAGGGCGTAAAAAAAATATCATTTCTATTTTTTCTATAAATAGCCTTAGTATAGTTTTTATAATTCCCACCTAGCTTTAAAGTCTGATCTCTAAAATTATCTGTCAGCTTATAACTTATGGACAAATTTCTATAAAGATAAATATAATCTATATCTTCAACAACTTTAGCTGATACAAACTGAGTAAAAAAACTAAATATAAGAAAAAAGCTGACAAAAAATGGAGTGTGTTTCACTAAGCTTCCTTTTTATTTAACGGTTTAAGTTAGGTCGTCCTTGAGCTGGAGCTCTATTAAGCCCTGCCCCTAAAACATCTGCTAATTCAGTTTGCCTTAAAATTACAGTTTCATTGTCAGAAGAATGACGAAGAGTGAAAAAAATACTTTGAGGATCTGTAGATAAAAGGTAAGTAATTTTTTGAGCATCTGAAGGGGAGGCCTCAATAGTAATTGTATCAAACTCTATTTCTTTTCTAAGATTCTTAATATAAACTTCTCCTCCTACCTCTTCTTGAAGTCGTGGTAGTTCACTGACAACTCTCATTCCAGTGGCTAATATTACAATATCTTGAAGCAGTGTCTTAATATATCTTTTTTGGCTGGTTCCTAAATTTAAATCTGTAGCTACCAACATATCTACTCTATCTCCAGGTTTTAAAAGATAAGAAACAGCTCTGGTTTTACTCACAGGAATAGATATAGCTCTTTTACCGGGGGTAACTTGAAGAGAAAGACCTGTTTCAGGTCCAGGCAAAATAACTTTGTTAGTTAAAATTTGCTCTCCTTTGTTAATGGGAGCCAAAGCAACTAAACCTACAACATCTTCTATTTGACGAGCATAACCGGGTTGAACAAATTTTTCTGGAACTTCAACAAGCTCTATCATATTTTCTTGAACTGTTTGCATTTCATAGATAACCTGCTTGGCTACTACAACAGTAGTTTGTTTTCCAAAAATTTTTGAAATTTCTTTTGTTTTTTCTTGTGTGTAACTAAAAATCAAAAAAGCGGCAAATATTCCAGCAAAGATAGAAATCCATAAGCTGATAGTTTCTTTTTTATTCATAATAGCTCCTTAAAGTTTTGATATCTAAAGTTCTACTTTATCTATCGGAAAAAAGCTCAATTGTATTAAAAAAAATAGTAAAATTTAGAGATTAAATCGGATATTTTAAATACAGACTAAGGTCTTGTTTCTGTAAGGTATTAAAGTAAATTATTTTTATATAATTTTCTAAAATTTATCCACTAAAAGCCTTAAAAATCTACAAATTTTCGGAAATTATATAAATAACTTTCATAAAAGATTGAATCTATTCTATCTCTTCTAAAGTCAATAAAAAACTGTCAAATTGAGCTTTGCTGAGAGCAAACCGAAAACGGGTTTAAACGGAGTAGCGACTGCAAGTCACTTTGCGCTAAACCGCATTTCTGAAATTTTTCAGCTTTTTTATTGTACTTAGGCATATAAACAACTTTATAAAGTGATGTGTATAATTACCAAATTTTCGAAAAGTTTATCTATAAAACAAGATTCAGTATATTTTTAAATGTTTAGTTGCCACACTCAAAGTCAATACAAATTCCATAGCCTGTTTTAAGTTTAATAGGATTACTTTGTTGAGCGCTAGCGCTAGAATCACCAGTGATTTGAAGACTGTCTTGACCAAATAAATTAAGAGCTTTCTTCTCTGCGATTAATCTGGGATTAGTCGTATCTTCAATTATAGCAAAAAAGCGCTTACCGTCTTTTTCATAGTAACTCTTATCACCAGCAGGATTTTCAGTATCTCTATGGTAAATAAAATGCGTCCGATTGTTAATCACTTCAAAAGCGTAATGACGAGCGGCTATTGATTGTAAGGCGCCACTATGAATACCAGTCCATAAACCAAAAGTTAGACCAAATAAAATCACAAAAATAGAAAGCAGGGGAAGCATTTCTACCACAGCTATCCCTTGTTGATTATTTAAAAAACTTTGTTTTCCCATTATATCTATTTTAACCAATTTTTTTATATTTTAAAAGCGGAATGCAACTTAAAATCAAAACCACTGATAAAAGATTGTATATGTATTTTTCTCTAAAATAAATAATTATTCTTTATTTTAACAGCCATTATCTCCTTCTAATTCTATAGGCGCCTTCAAATCAGGACAAAGCTGGTTATTACATTGATTTTCTAGCTCTGCTATATCTTTTATTTTTTCTACTCTTGCTTTATGAAATTCTTTACATTCTGTTTTAGAAACCTCCCGACCTAAAAAAGAGCTAATACGAACAGGTTCATTAATTTGATCATCATCGCTATCTAACAAAAAAGGAATTTTAAGGTTAAGCGCAAGAGTTTGAAAACTCGTATTCACACCATAAAATCTTTTTCTGCCAAAAGTGTCACGAGGATAGTCACCTTGTATTGAATACTGCTGTTCAAAATCTTCAAGCTCTGACTGGATAAAAAACCAATCTCCTTGCTCCCCTTTATGGGCTGATGATTCAAAAAAATTATCTCTTAAATTTTTATAATGTAAAATAGCTTCTTCCAATTGAATCTGTTTGGTTTCTCCAGCCAAAGAAAGCTTTCTTGCGCTGGAATAAGTGATATATTGAGTGACTGTCACATGGGCAAGAGTCATAGCCAGCATAAAAAAAGACAAAGTAAAAAAAAGAATGATCACTAAAACCAAAAGAAAGGGTATTGTTATAATTCCTTCATTTTTTTTAATTTGTTTTTTTATCATCAAAATTCCTTTTTATTTTGGTCCACTTCCATTAGGGGTGTAATGTCTTTCATGATGATTAGGATGAAGATTGCGACTGACATTTTCATTAACTATCCAGTTTCCATTTTCTACTAAGTTTCTAAATATTTGACCAGGAATTTCTTGAAAATTTTTTAAATTTTCGTTATTTCTAAAACTCACTGTTGCAATTTGAAAAATAGCAATTAAAGCAACTGCCAGTAAAATATACTCTACTGTGACTTGTCCCTTTTTATTTTTTAAAATTTTTATTTTAATCATTTTTCTAATCTAAAAAATTACAACTCTAACAATAACATAATTTTAAAGCTTAAGGAACTCTCAAAAACGCATATCTTAAATTTTAAGACTTATTTATAAATATTTAAGTTTCTTAATGAAAAGCTTATAGATAAAAGGCTTAAAAATTCAGACATGCGATTGGACACAATGCACATGAAAGCTATTTTGTGTTCAAATCCGCACTTGCTTAAATTATTAAATTAAAAGCTTATAAGATACAAATCTCAAGAACTCGGACATGCGGTTTGCTACAAAGCGACCTATGGTCGCATTGTTATCAAATCCGAACTCGTTTTGAGCTTTATATCTTATAAGCTTTTAATCAAGATATTTAAACTTTATAACTAAGCCTTAAAAACTAAGCAATACCTTTTCCTACAAAAGTGACTTTACAGTTGCTTTGTGTTCAAAATCCGAACTCGTTTTAAGTCTTTTATCTATAAAGCTTTTAAATAAAGAACTAAAAGATTTAACTTTTATGAAAGCCCTCTTAAAGTTAAAAAACTCAACCAAGCCATAAATAAAGCGACAGAATAAGGAATACTATGAAAATTCAATCCCTTAGCCGATCTATGTTTAAACAAAAATAAAATATTCCAAAGAAAATCTTTTAGTTTTTTATCTAAAGTGATTTTAATTAAACCCAAAATTAATGCCCAAAATAAAGAATAAATAGAAATCCAAAAAAGATCTCTAAAATTTAAAGTAAAAGCAATAAGAACAAAAAGTTTTAAATCCCCTCCTCCAATAACTCTAGCTAAAGTTAAGGGAACAGCAAAAAACAAGGCTAATAAAGCGGAAATAAATCCAGCCATTAATCCTTCCCAGCCATTTAACAAAAAAACGGCTGGCAAAGTTAAGACCAACATGAAGATAATAAGTTTGTTATGAATCTTTTTAGATCGCAAATCATCTATACAAGCAATTGATAAAATAATTCCCGGCAAGAGATAAGACAAATATTCAAGCATTTATAAATGATATATCATAAGCTCTTTTTTTTAAACACTTAAATAAGTAACAAAAGCCATCTTATATCAGTCAAAATGGAGCTTGATATAAAGCCATCTTCAGTTGCTATTCAATATAAATCCTAAATTATTTAATCTGATTTTTATAGCTTTTAGATAAGATAGACAGACTAAAATTGATTACAAAAAGTTTATAATTCCAAAAAAAGAGGGCTTGTTAATTGTTAAAAATTGGGTAATAAGCTAATGCCAAAGGTCTAGACCTATCCAATGCTATTAGAAGCTTTTTTTAAATAGTTAAATTTCATGAATAAACTTAGAGATAGGCAGAAAAGCTAAAAGAAAAAGCTTATTCCCAATCTCCCGGAGGCTTAAAGCCTTGACCTGTTTCAAGATTGCTCTCTATGAGATAAGCTAAAGAAGGGCTTTTTAGCTGAAACATCTTCACGGGTCCTGTATTTAAACCAAAAGAACCGGCTAAAATCAAAGTAGATATTAAAAGCATTAAAAGATATTCAACAACCAAAATTTCCTCCTATTAGTAATAAAGCTTTAAAAAATCTTTAGTAATCTAGTTCTCAGATTTCCTATAGCATCTCCAAATTGCCACTCATTAAAAGAGCTTTATGAAGTAATTATTATGGAGTGCTTAGATTACCTATAGCATCGCCAAGCTTGTCACCAACTTCTCCTGTTCTACTTGCAATGATTTCTTTAATTCTATCTTTAAAAACCATTACAATAGTAGCAACAACGACTAAAATAAGAATATACTCTGTAGCTCCTTGACCAGATTCATCTTTCCAAAGTTGTTTGATTGTATTTTTTAGTTTATTCATAAAACCTCCTTGCTAGTGTATTTTTCGGTCATTTTCTAAAAAAACTTAAATTTTTTTAAAAAAACGGGAATTATAGACTTTGAATTAGAATCAGTTTATTTATCTTGATTTTTAAAGCGGTTTTTATATTCATTAGCTTTATATTTTAACTCTAATTTAATACCTAGATAATAATTACTGTGTTTGAAAATCTCTAAACGCCGTCAATTATATCATTTTCAAAAAAAGATTATTATTCAATCAGACAAAATAAAGCTCTTGTTTTGTTATTTCATAAAACACAGACTCAATAAAAACTGAAAAAGCAAGAAATTCACAATCTATTAAGAATGAGAAAATCTTTTATTTCTTTAAACCACTATATATAGTATAGAATTCTTTAATCAAGCTTAACTTACAGAAAATAATTTATCCTTATTATAAAAATTTTAAATAAAAGTTAATATTAGATTTTTCTAAAAAAGTCTTTATTAAAAGCTTTTTTAAGAAAAATCAGCTTAAGTTTTATAAAAAATAATATGATTAAATGTGTTTTTTTATGCAAAAAAATAAATATATCTGTTACGCCTAATTCCAAAAATTTGACTTATTTGCGTTCTTTTTATAAATTTTTAAGGATGCCTAATTTTGAAAATTTTATATCCGTAAGAAATGGTATAGATACAAAACCCTCTTATTCCTATGATTTAGACATGGCTGTTTTGTTATTTTCAAATGGGAGTTTTTCTAAAAGCTTACTCTACATTGAAAAGTCTATGGAGACTTTTCAACAATTAAAAGATTTTGATTCTTATTTTTACTGCTACAATTTACTGATACAAGCTTTAA